>JBDTEK010000275.1:0-6349 GCA_039922575.1 Ginsengibacter sp. | reverse complement strand
TAGAGTTCTATCAATATCCTCAAACCCTATTAAAACCTTGTTTTCAGGAGCATAATTGATCAGAACTGCATGCTTTTTTAGGTTGGGATCTACCTCTGGGTTTAAAACATCATTTGAACAAAAATGTACTGCGTTATTATTAAGTTTATTATTAATAGTGTCCCATCCATCTTGCATTAAAACAAAACCAATGGAAGTGCCAACATTAAATTTTCCAATATTGACTTTGTCACCTTGCTTCAATGTTGTACGATTTCCACAGTTAGGAAATATGTAAATGATTGTAACTATATCTTTTGCTGTTGCAGGAGGCTGGTTAGTGGGATATGTGTAAAAAGCAAGAGAATTTGTATGTCCGGTACCTGCGGAAACATAAGTTACCGATACGTCTGATGGGGCAGTGATTTTAATATCAGCAATCGCTTTGGTAGTAAGTAATTCCGGATTAGTAATTCTTAAATCTTTATGCTCCGGTAGCGTATTATAAACAAATGACAGCAAATCAGGGGATATTACGTCAGGGGTAGTTAAATAATCCGGCTTTCCGAATACATCATTAGTTCCTAAAGTTTTATAAGTTGTTGAGGTAAACTTTACCGGTTGGGTTACGGGATTTTTCTTTTTACAAGAAGCTAAGCTTAAAAGAGTGATAAATAAAAATAAAGCCGGTTTAATTGATGTCATGTTGTTGGATTTTTATTAAAAAATAAATATTATGCAAAAGTTAAGTGAATAGTTCTTTCATGAATTCTCTTTTCTCTATATTTTTGAAAACAAATACTTTGCCAGATGTAACTTATTTGATTTTATACCATCTTGATTTACAATAAAAAAAACAAAATCAGACTGAAAAGAATTGGCTGTATTGTTCTTGCAACAGGGCATTATATTAAATACTATTTCTCTCCATTGTTACTTCAAAGGCTATTAAAATTATTCTCAATTACCAAAACACATCTTTTTCATTGTTTATACATCGCTTATTAAAAAGGTCGTTTTCCACAAAAATCTCATTATGAGGAATATCATATCCACTTGGTTTTTTATAAAAAGGAAATGAAAAAGATCAACAGTAGATAAAACGCATAAATAAAGAAAATAGTATTAGCTACTTTATTCGCAATGCCAATAGCACCAATAGTAACCCAGTCTGTCTAGTCCCGGTAGGACTATTTGCGGGTAGCGTATTTCGAAAAAAATCAAAAAACATTTTCCCGGAACGTCTGGTGAGAGTTGTAATTGATGATGTTACCCACAAAATGTGCCTACAGCACAAGAGAACTAGTATCAGCAGTTTAATAGAATAGATTTGTGAAAAGTTTTTGTGAGCCATCTACCTAATTCTAAAAAGTAATATTATCAGAATAACTAAGAATGTAATGGGAATTTGATTCTGCTTAAAATAGATTAAATTCCTGAATTGTTTTAGTGCTTCTTTCTTTAAGAAATTTTGCTGGATCATTTTTTAAAGGGAATTACTAAATCTCATGGGCATGCAAAATTTTCCCTTTCCCCTATCTTTGCGAAAATTTTTTAAGATGAACACAAAAAAAGCCATCGAAAGTTTAGTTATAATGACGGAACTTGTACTACCCAATGATACCAACCTTCATAATAATTTGATGGGAGGGCGATTGATGTATTGGATGGACATTGCTGCTGCCCTTGCGGCTTCAAAACATAGTAATACGGCCGTGGTAACAGCATCGGTTGACAATATTTCTTTTACCAACCCGATAGAATTGGGAAATGTAGTTCACATAGAAGCTAAAGTTACCAGGGCTTTTACAAGCAGTATGGAAGTGCATCTGAATGTGTGGGGTGAAGACATTATCCAGCAGAACAAATATAAAAGTAATGAAGCCTATTACACTTTTGTATCGCTTGGCTCCGACGGAAAGCCTAAGCAAGTGCCTCAATTAACACCTGAAACAGAGGAAGAAAAAGAGCTTTTTGTAAGCGCCCTGCGGAGGCGTCAGTTAAGATTGATTTTAGGAGGAAAAATGAAAACTGAAGATGCATCAGAACTGAAGGCATTATTTATGGGCGAATAGTTTTGGGTTATGGACATTAGCTTTATAAACACTCATTTTTCTTCATCTTTAAAAACATTTATTATAGGCTGGTCAATTCAATCTATTAAAAATTATTTTCATCAATAATTTGTATGCCAGGTAGTGATTTTATTTATCATTCCCATTTATTGAATGGTGTTTACTCTGCAACATAAACTTTTTACTTTGTTGAATGGCGTCCATTACTTTTTCCAGGATTTCCTCAATGCTTTCTTCATAGGTAAATTGCATTGGCTCTTTAAACCAGACAGTTAACAGAGAGCCTTTCTTTTTCAACTTCAATCCTTTTTTATTAAAAGCACGCCAAAATCCATTAATTACCACGGGTATCACTATGGGTCTTTGATGCTTAATTATAAATGCGGTTCCTTTTCTTCCAGGTGCAAAGGGTTTGGTGGTTCCCTGTGGAAAGGTAATTACCCAATTATTTTCTAAAGCTTTTGCTATTTTCCGGGTATCTCCGGGATCCAGTCCGCGCCTAACTTCTTTGCCTTCAGTACGCCATGTCCTTTTAACAGTAATTGCTCCGGCCCAGGTAAATAACCTGCTTAACCAACTACTTTTCATCGTTTCTGCTGCAGCCACATAATAAACGCGGGTAAAGGGGTTTAATAAATAAAAAGGTACGCCTAATCTATTCTCTTTTCTCCATTTTACCGCACAAAATATGTGTAGAAAGGTAATCACATCTGCAAAATAGGTTTGATGGTTGCTAACAAATAACACATTTTTGCGGGGCAGGTTTTTAAAGTTTTCAGTCCCCCTGATTTGAATTTTATTTATGATAGCCAGTCCCGGATAACTTACTATACCCACTATAAAATATACTATTGATTTTACAATATGCGTTTGTTTCAAACTTTGTTTCCATTTCGTCATATTATTTCTTTTAAGCGGTAATCTTACCGCAATTTAAGAAGACCACATAAAATTATTAGAAATTGGCATACATTTTAATGAGAATATAAAAAATAAGCTATCAAATATCTATAGGCCACAAATCTCATCCTCGGGGAATGATTAAGTTATAAAATATTTATTTTCAATTAATTTTAAATTTAAACACATGAAAAAAATTATTTCTTTGCTGATCATTTTATCAGCTTTTTTCTCAACCCAATCTTCGGCACAAATACAAAAAGGAAACCTGTTGGTGGGAGGTGACCTTGCCAATTTAAATTTAACGCTTGGCGGCGGCGGAGCTTTTCAGGTGCGTATAGATCCTAAAATTGCAATTTTTATTAAAGATAATACCGCATTAGGCGCATACGTTGATTTTCAACTTGCTACAGCAAAAGGCGCGGGCACTACTACCAATTATGGAGTAGGTGTTTTGGGCCGTTATTATATTAACGATCCTAAAATAAATGTACTTCACCACGGCCGTTTATTTTTTGAAGGAAACGTTGGCCTTCAAGGAGTGAGCCTTTCCGGCGGTTCCAATACAACTGGTTTGGGTTTAGGCATTGGTCCTGGATATGCCTATTTTATTACCCCAAATATTGGGTTGGAAACCTTATTGAAATATAATGGTATTGTTGGTTTCGGAAGCCAGCCTTATAATAGTAATATAAATTTAGGGATTGGTTTCCAAATTTATTTGCCGGGAAGAAGCGCCAGAACTATTATTAATGAGGTAAAATAGGTATTATATTCCTATGCCTCACCCCAATCCCACTCCATCCGTAGAGTGGCTTACATACTCTATCAAAAAGAGTTTTGCAGATTTAGAATTTTATTTGTCGGAACAATAATGAAAAAATTAATTATCATTCTAAAAATCTGCTTCATAAAATTATTAAATGACATTCAACCCACAAGTATGGTAATTATGCATTCAATTTCAGATAAAATTGAAAATACGATTCAATATTCTTTTTTAAAATTTTATTAAGTGCATTAAATTATATTACTTCGTAGTATAATTTTAAACTTTTTATTATGAAATCATTCCCGATGCAGAAATTTGTTACCATCATAATTATTTCCGCCGTGGTGCTTATTCTTATTGCAATTATTTCTTTAAGGTGCACCTTGTAATTTGTTCAGAAATTGATTTTCGAAAGAAGGTTTTCACATCCTTTTATCCCTAAATAAACTATCTTCCGGATTATTTTTTATGTAACACCATGTCTTAAGAAGAATGATTCCCCAGGAAACTATACAACAGATAATTAGCAGAATTGACATTGTTGAAATTATCAATTCATTTGTGAAATTAAAGAAACGAGGGACCAATTATTTAGGCCTTTGTCCTTTTCATAACGAAAAGAGCCCTTCATTTACCGTTTCTCCATCAAAAGAAATCTATAAGTGTTTTGGATGTGGTAAAAGTGGTAATGCCATTACTTTTCTAATGGAGCATGAAAAGTACAGCTACGTGGAGGCCTTAAAATGGCTGGCAGCAAAGTACAATGTGGAAATAGAGGAAGCTGAAGTAAGCCCGGAGTTCAAAGAACAACAGCAGGTTGCCGACAGCCTTTATATTATAAATAAATTTGCACAAAAATTTTTTAGCAATCAGTTGTTGAGTGAAGAAGAGGGAATTAATATAGGCTTAAGTTATTTGAAAGAAAGGGGTTTCAGAGATGAAATAATTAAAAAGTTTGAGTTAGGGTACAATCCTGAAGGGCGCGATACTTTTGCAAAAGCCGCATTAGGAATGCAATTCAATAAAGATCTTTTAATAAAATCCGGCTTAGTTACTGAAAGAGAAAATGTGTTGAGGGATAATTACCGCGGAAGAATAATTTTCCCCATCCACAACCAATCCGGGAAAGTAAACGGATTTGGAGCCAGGCTGATCAGAAAAAATGATAAAGCGCCAAAATACATAAACACACCTGAGAATGAAATATACATAAAAAGTAAAGTTTTATATGGATCATGGTTTGCGCGGCAGGCAATAGATAAAGCCGATGAATGCTTACTGGTAGAAGGTTATACGGATGTAGTTTCTTTACACCAGGCGGGCATTGAAAATGTGGTAGCAAGTGGAGGCACCTCTCTTACGCACGACCAGTTGCGGTTAATAAAAAAATATACCAATAATCTTACTATTTTGTACGATGGCGATGCAGCCGGTATTAATGCCGCTTTGCGTGGCCTCGACATGGCGCTTGAAGAGGGACTTAATGTAAAATTAGTGCTGTTACCAAATCAGGAAGACCCTGATAGTTATATTCAAAAAAACGGTGCATCCGATTTTGCTTTATTTATAGAAAAAAATAAGAAAGATTTTATTTTATTTCAACTTGAATTTGCGCTTCTCGAAGCGGGAGATGATACCAATAAAAGGGCGCAGGTTGTGAGCCGGATAGCGGAATCCATTTCTAAAATCAATAAAACAGAAGACTTTACCAAACAACAGGATTACATACGCAAGACATCTGAAATTTTAAAAATTGATGAAGGAGGCCTGCACAATCTGGTCAATAAGTTTACGAGGGAAAATATGGGTAAGGATGAAAAAAAAATATTCATTCCGGAAAATATTTCACCTGAACAAAGCGCTGAAATATTAGAATTATCAGGTGAAGAGACAGATGCTTTGGGATTGCTTAAAAAAGATATTTACCATGAAAGGTCATTAGTAAGGTGCCTTTTGGAATTTGGGTTAAAAGAATGGGAGGATGGAAAGACCGTTGCCGATTTTTTGTTGTATGAATTTATTGATGATGAGATCATAATAAGTCCAATGCTCAAAAAGATCGTTGATTTTTATAGAACCTGCTATGAAGAGAAATTAGAGCCTACGGCAAAAACATTTTTATATAATGAAGATCTGCAAATGAGCAATACAGTAAACTCACTTATAGAATTTCCTTATGAAATCAGTGATGGCTGGCTTCGCAAATATGAAATGCCGGTGCCAACGAGAGAAGATAATTACAAAAAGGATATTTCTTCCACCCTTCGATACCTCGAATTAAAAAGGATTAAAAAATTGATTAATGAAAATGAGACCGAATTAGAAAAAGCCTCTGATAGTGACAGGCAGATACTTTTAATACAAACCCATACGCACTTAAAAAGTCTGGAAATGCAATTAACGCAGGAGATAGGCATAGTTATATTGAAATAAGTCTTCAATATTATAGCTTCCCCAAAAAATACATTATTTGAACTGAATCAATTTTTTTGGCAGCTAAAAGTTACTTGATTTGTTCTTGCTTGGAATAAATTGTTAGGCCGAATCTCTTCGGCCCTAACAATTTCTTTTGTAAGATAAAAATTAGTCTGATACTATTGGTAAAATAAATAGCTAAAAAAAT
>JBDTEK010000274.1:0-3162 GCA_039922575.1 Ginsengibacter sp. | reverse complement strand
AATATGGGTTTGTTCAGCCGGCTTAGTAATGAGAGCCAGCTTGCATTTATTTTATGTCATGAACTCTCTCATTTTTATTTAAATCATAGTGAAAATAATATTCAAAACTATGTAGCCACATTAAATTCAGATGAGTATCAAAAGCAACTACGAAATATAAAAAAAGTCGAATTTGGCAAAAGGCAGGAATTAGAAAAATTGTTGAAAGGATTAACATTTGATAGCCGCAGGCATGGCCGCGATCATGAAAGCAACGCAGATTCAATGGCAATAGAATTTTTACGAAACACAAGGTTTGATATTGCAGAATCTTTAACTACGCTTGCGTTGCTGGATTCTATAGATACCGATTCACTCCAAACAAACAAGGTGCTTCAAAAATTATTTAATTTCAAAGACTATCCTTTTCAAAAAAAATGGATAATGAAAGAAGAAGGATTATTAGGAGGCCACGCAAAATTAAAGGAAGATGAAAGTATTGCGGATTCACTAAAAACGCATCCCGATTGTAAAATAAGAATAAAGTTATTGGAGCCAATGGTGATGAAATACCGTACTATCAATTCATTAAAAAGTCCGGTTAATTATGCCAAATTTAATGAGCTTATAAATACTTTCCCTTATGAAATAATTGAATACGCTTTTATTTCAAATAATTATACAAAAAGCCTTCAATACACTATTGAACAATTACAGAACGATCCATCAGACCCTTATCTCATCACACAAGTTGGAAAAATTTTTAATGGCTTTTACTATGCGCAAAAATCACATACACTTGGAAAAATAAGTGAATTACCCGCACCGTTTTTTGCACCCAATTACAACCTGCTTTTGCAATTTATTCAAAACCTTTTTATTGAAGATTATGCAGCTATTAACTACCACTTTTTAAACCGGTATGCATCTCAACTGGAAAAATATCTCCCATTTAAAAGCGTTTATAACACAAGTATACAAATATCAAAACAATAATGTTTTCAAAATACACACACATCAAATCAATATAATAAAATGAAAAAAGTACTTCTGATCACTACAGGCTTGTTTTTTATGCTTTGCATAACGCAGGCGCAAAACAAATTAAGCATCGATAAAGTCTATTCCACCTATTTGAGAAATAGTGGCACTATCATGGAGCGCAGCCAGATAAAAGGCTATTTCTTTCTTTATCAAAGTGATAAAATTGATAAAAGAACCAATGAGTACACGTTGCAAATCCTTGATCAAAATCTGAATAAGGTGAAAGAAATAAAGTTTGAAGATTCAAAGAAAATAAACCTGCTTGAGGCTTCATATAACAGTAATAGCCTGGCTTTTCTTTTTAAAAACGCGGATGAAAAAACGCTCGATATGAAAATTTATGATATGGATGGTAAATTGAAATATACCTACAGCCGGGAATATGATAAAAGAACCGATGATCTGATGAAGCAGTATGAAACCATGCACACTGATGAAGGAACTAATCAAAATGTTTTTGATTTGGGCGATCAAGGCTACGCATCTGTACTTCCGCTAAGAGATGGCAAACAGCGCACTTACGAGGTTAATTATTATTCTTCCGAACAAAAAAAACAGTGGACTTACCAGCCGCAGGATGATGAGGAGCGCTATGCAAATGCTGAATTTATGGGCAGTACAGATAGTCTTATCATTCTGGATGTAATGAAAAAAGATAGAAAGCTAAGTGGTAAAATGACCTCGCATTTGGTTGGTATCAATTTTATAACAAAGAAAAAGGTTTTTGATATTGATGATTCAAAAGATACATACACATTTGTACCCTCAAGTACAGTTCCTCTTAAAGGTAAAAATGAGATTATTGTGATGGGCAGTTATTTCGATAAAAGCGACAATATAATTAAAGATTTTAGCAAAGGGCTTGCGATATATATTATCAATAGCAATGGTGAAATTTTAAATAAATCTTATAATTCATGGGCAGACGATTTTGCAAAATATCTTCCTACGAATAGTAAAGGCAAAATAGATAAAACCGGTTTTCTTTACATTCATAAATTAATACAAACCCCTGATGGCAAAACTTTTGTGGTAAGCGAAGGATATAAAAGACAGGCCAGCGCAGGAGGTATTGCAGCCACAGCTTTATTAGCCGCTGCCGGTGCGCGCAGCAATATAGGTGTAACTAAAATAGTAGTAACCGACCTGGTAATTATGGAATTTAATGAAAAATTTAAAGTGAAAAATGCAACCATTTATGACAAGACAAACAATACGGTAGAGGCTTCCAGCGTAAGCGATTTTAATAGCCAACATGCCATAGCGCTGATGGTAAAAATGCGGGGCGGGTTTGATTATGAATTTACTACCGGAGATGCTGATAACTCTAACTTTACAGTTTGCTATAGTGATTGGGTAAAAAGTGCAGATTATAAAGGAAAAACTTTCAATTCTATCCGTTATAATGGTTCTAAATTCTCATCAGACAAAATTGAACTAAAATCTAAAGCAAGCACTATGAAGGTATTCCCGGCAAAGGCAGGCTCAGTAATGATAATGGAATATTATAAAAAAGATAAAAGATTGGATTTCAGATTGGAAAAATTAGGATAAAATAGTTTAAAAAAGAGTTTACCGCAAATAAAAGTACCGGCTTTTTTTCTACCTGTTATTCTTTACTGCCATGATTAGATAAGAAAGAATTCTTTTGCTAACAAAAAAAGCTGTATTGGATTTTTTTTATAATACCTGGAATTTTAGCTCAAGGTATTTATGCTGAATCAATTTTTAGATTACTCAACTATATCTGCTTTATTTCATTATTTTTAGCCAACTAAAAAAACCTATTTATGGCCAATCTTACTAAAATGATCTTTCCAATCCTATTTTCCATGGCAATCATTTCATGCAATAACAACGGTTCCTCTACAACTACAACCAATACCGATAGCATTCGAATAGATACTACAAAAGAAGCAACTTACGATACCTCTTTTAATGTGAGTGCGCAATCATTCGCCGATATTAAAGTACTCCGTTACCAGGTTCCGGGCTTTGATCAATTGCCTCTACAGCAAAAGCAATTGGCTTATTATTTATCGGAAGCCGCCCTTTCGGGTCGCGATATTTTTTACGACCAGAAAAGCAAATATGGGATTATGCTCCGCAAAACACTGGAAAACATGTATGGAACGTATT
>JBDTEK010000273.1:0-4061 GCA_039922575.1 Ginsengibacter sp. | reverse complement strand
AACAACCTAAAATGATTGCACATTTTCGCTATCAAGCTGATTCTATTATCGCCATGCCGCATACCGAATCGCTTGAATGGAAAAATAATATTCATGATCGTGAATGGGCCTGGTGTGATGCTTTATTTATGGGTCCTCCTGCCCTCGCTTATCTTTCCACTGCTACCGGCGAACAAAAATATCTCGACATAGCCAGCAAACTCTGGTGGAAAACAACAGATTATCTTTTTGATCCTTCGGAAGATTTATATTTTCGCGATAGCAGGTATTTTGATAAGAAGGAAGCCAACGGAACAAAAATGTTTTGGTCTCGGGGAAATGGATGGGTAATGGGAGGACTGGTAAGGATGCTGGAAAATATGCCTTCGAATTATCGGGATCGCCCTCGCTTTGTTGATTTGTTTAAAAAGATGGCGGAAAAGATTGCCACGCTTCAATCCTCTGACGGAAGCTGGCATGCCTCTTTGTTGGATGCCGGTAGTTATCCTGCAAAGGAAACAAGTGGAACTGGCTTTTATTGTTATGCCCTTGCATGGGGCGTGAACCATGGCTTGATTCCT
Source organism: Ginsengibacter sp. (assembly GCA_039922575.1). GTDB lineage: Bacteria > Bacteroidota > Bacteroidia > Chitinophagales > Chitinophagaceae > Ginsengibacter. The sequence goes on along the minus strand of JBDTEK010000273.1, from coordinate 3,501 downwards.
TATGACAAATTCAATCCCGTTATTGAAAAAGCATGGGAAGCATTAATTTCTTCTGTTCATGCAAATGGGATGTTGGGAGATGTACAACAAATAGGCGCTCAGCCGGAATCGGTTGATAGCAACAGCACAGAAGTATATGGCGTGGGAGCATTTCTTTTGGCAGGAAGGCAAATGGTTGAGATGATTTTAAAGCATTCCTCTGATAATAATATTTTATCTGTTTACAATCCTACCGGTTTAGACAGGAAAGAAGAAGTGGTTTCTTTTCCTTACAAAGATTTTATTTCAAAAATAAAGTACGCTCGCGATAAGAAATCAGATAGCTATCGGATTAAAATTGTCAACGCATTAACCGGCGAAGAAATTCCTTATCAATTGGAATATCACGGAAATAAAGATCCTATTAACATTTTGCTCCTAACTTCTCTTGCTCCCGGATCAATGATTGACGCAAAAGTTATCAATGAAACTCCTTCTGATTTTGTACCAAAAACCTATGCTCGTTTTGTGCCTGAACGCTATGATGATTTTGCATGGGAGAATGACCGGATTGCTTTCCGGGTTTATGGAAAAGCATTGGAAAAGATTCCAAATGAAATGGCTTATGGACAGGATGTTTGGGCAAAGCGTACTTCCAACCTGGTAATTAATAAATGGTACAAGACTGCCAATTATCACGTTGACCATGGAGAAGGATTGGATTTTTATGATGTCGGGTTTAGTCTCGGTGCCGGCAGCAGTGATCCTTATGTAAATGATTCCATTTATTATTCCAAAAATTTCAGAACATATAAAGTGCTTGACAATGGACCTTTGCGCAGTACATTTGAATTAGGTTACGAAGCATGGAATGTAAATGGGACAAGTGTTACAGAACGTAAAACCATTTCATTAGATGCCGGTTCACAATTAAACAAGATGGAAACTGAATATAATTTTAATGGTAAAAATGAAATGCCAGTGGCTATCGGTATCGTTAAACGAAAGCAAAATGGAGATATATGGCTTGATGAGAAAGGCGGCATTATGGGATATTGGGAACCGCAGCATGGAAAAGATGGAACTTTAGGAATAGGCTCTGTAATGGAAGAACCAGTCGTGAATATGAAAGTAAAAGACAATCATTTGTTGACAATCATCCATGTAAATTCAAAAAAATCTTTTGTTTACTATACCGGTGCAGCATGGGATAAGGCGGGATTAATTACTAATAGCAAAGAATGGTTCAGGTATTTAAAGGATTTTAAAGAAAAAATACAACGACCGGTGGTTGTTGAATGGCTACGATAAAAAAAAGTAAAATGAAGAAATTTTTCATTAATTTTTCACTATTTATTTTAATAAGCAACCATATTGTTTACGTTTTCTTTTCCGGGAAAAAATAGCCGATGCTATTGTAAAGAATGCTGAATGCTCAAGGCTCAAATAAAAAATATGAAATTATCTCGCTATACTTTAAAAAATATTTCCTCCGAAAAACTAATTATGCCGGATGATGAAATCTTTGAATTACCTGAAAAAGTTTTGCAATTTGGAACGGGGCGCCTGTTACGCGGATTACCTGATTACTTTATTGATGCCGCCAACAATGTTGGGATTTTTAATGGCAGAATAGTGGTAGTGAAATCAACTTCAAAGGGTGATGTCACTGCATTTGACAAACAAGATGGATTATATACTTTATGCGAGCGTGGCACTCAGAACGGCAAAAAGGTAGAAGAGAATGTAATTATTTCATCAGTGAGCCGCGTATTGGTTGCGAAGAATGATTGGGGACAGGTTTTAGAGTGTGCTCACAATGAAGAATTAAAAATAATTATTTCAAACACAACTGAGGTGGGCATTCAATTAGTGAATGATGATATTAGACGTTATCCTCCGGTTTCTTATCCTGGAAAATTATTGGCATTCCTGTATGAAAGATTTAAAGCTTTTAATGGAAGTGAAGAGAGTGGTTTTGTTATTGTGCCTACCGAATTAATTGTTGACAACGGGAAAAAGCTTGAATCTATTATTTTAGAATTGGCACATTTAAATTCACTCGAAGTTGAGTTTATTGAATGGCTTGAAAAATCAAATTTCTTCTGCAATTCTTTGGTGGATAGAATTGTAACCGGAATGCCTGATGAAGAAATAAAAAACGCACTGGAAAATGAGCTCGGTTACAAAGATGAATTATTAACAGTATGTGAAGTATACCGTTTATGGGCAATAGAGGGAGATGAAAAAATAAAAAACATTTTATCGTTTGCAGAAGCAGATGAGGGAGTGGTGGTTGAGCCATGCATTGATTTGTACCGGGAACTGAAACTGCGTTTGTTGAATGGAACTCATACGCTAACATGCGGTCTTGCTTTTCTCGCAAATTATGATACTGTGCAACAGGCAATGGAAGATGAAATTGCCGGAAACTTTATTGCGGACCTGATGAGGTTTGAGATCGCACCTTCAATTCCCTACGAAATTGATGATTCCATCAAAGAAGACTTTATTATAAAAGTGCTTGACCGCTTTCGCAATCCGCATATTAACCACCATTGGAAAAATATAACGCTTAACTATAGTTCCAAAATGCGGATGAGATGTATCCCTCTATTAATTAATTATTATAAAAATAATGAAACTGTTCCCCCATTGTTTGCGCTGGGATTTGCGGCATATCTTTATTTTATGAAAGCCGTAAAGCAAACTGGTAAAGAGTTTTTTGGAGAGTTTGATGGAAAGTTTTATTTAATAGAAGATGAAATGGCTGCAAAATTTGAAGCTTTATGGAATGGAAATAATGTTGAAAATATTGTAGAAGAAGTTTTAAAAGACAATTCACTCTGGGGTTATGATCTTTCGAGCCTTCCCGGTTTTCAGGAATGTGTAACTGATAATTTGAACGGTATTATTAATGAAGGAATGAAAAAAAATATAACGAGAGTTTCTTCAAATAAAAAAATTGTATAAATGAACCGTAAGATTTCAAAAATTCATCCCGGCGATAATGTATTGATTGCATTAACCAACCTTGAGGTGAATGAAAAGGTGAACTATAACGGTGATGGTTACACGCTAGTGGCCAGAATTCCGGCTAAGCATAAATTTGTAACAACAGGACTTTGTGGACCTACAGGAAACCCAATAGCTCCGGTTTTTAAACTTACTGGTAATACAGCCATGTTTAATAAAATGAATGATACTATTTATATAAATACCGGTTCAATAATTGAAGTCGAGGAGACTGTTGAACAGGCGGAGGAGTGTATTTCAGAATAGGTAAAAAAGTTGCCAGCGGAGGAATTGAAGTGTGCGCGGTCAGGCATTAACAAAATGATTTTATTCCATGGAAAATCGAGTTCAGCCTGCAATACTGCGTGTAAATATTTTAATATTGATATTACTAATTGATTTTTGTCCTTTCAAAATTGATAATTTTTAAAATTTAACTTATGCTTGTCCGAAACGAAGAAATGGCCGCAAATGTCAATGCTGCCACCGTTAATGAAACTATCGGCA
>JBDTEK010000272.1:0-5832 GCA_039922575.1 Ginsengibacter sp. | reverse complement strand
AATTGTTTCGTTTTTTCCAGGTTCAATTGAAGTTGATTGATTTGTAATTCTTGTGCTACCGCTCTAATATCGCTACGCGCCTGAATTAAATAATTACTGTCAATTGCGTTGTAATCTTTAATGGTATAATTCGTGTCAACCACAAAATTTTCATTTTTATCGCGGTTCATTAGTGTGTTCAATAAAATTTGTTTTTGCCTTACTTCGTTACGCAATACCTCACGCTGATTTTCGATCTTTCCTAATTCTGCTTTTGCTTTGTAATATGCATTCAACTTGCCGAGATTATTTTTATAACGCAGTTCAGTACTCTGTATCATAAAATTCAGCAGCTTTTCATTATCATCAAGCACAGCCTGTTTTTTTTCAATTACCAACCAGTCATAATAATTTTGTTTCGCCGCTGCATACAATTCATTCAATGCGACTTTTTTGTTTTCCTTACCTACTGTTGATATCGCCTGCATATATATTGCATTGGCATTTTGTTCTTTTTTATTGGGGAACATTTGCGAAGCGGAAATTTCGTATGACCCCATTCCTTTTTCAGCGCCCATCGCTTTTGTGAGTCCTATATTGTAAGGTGTCATGAAAAATCCCGTTCCAAATTCAGGTGGCATCCAGCTCCTGGCGCCTTTCGCGGCTTCATCCTGCGAGCGGATCTGTGCGTCATAAAGCTTCATTTCCGGATGATTATTTTCAATAAGCGAAAATATATTTTCAAGGCTCATTTTTTTTTGTCCATAGGTATTAATCGTAATAAGGGATAGAGCAAAAATGTATATTAATAAACGTCTCATAGATTTAATGTTTAATTTCATGAACTTCAATTTTGCCATATTTTTTTAGTTCGTACTCTTTACTCAATAAAAATATAATGGGTGTAACCAAAAGTATATGGATTGCGGACGTAAATACTCCTCCAATCATGGGAAGGACGATAGGTATCATGACATCACTTCCTACTCCTGTACTCCAGAGGATAGGAATTAAACCAAAGAGTATCACACAGACTGTCATAATCTTTGGCCTTACCCGCTTAGCAGCACCGGCTATAACATATTCCCGTAAATCACTGTTGGTAATGGTTTCCCGTGAATTGCCTTTTAATGCTATCAATTGTTGCATGGCATCATTGAGATAAATAACCATCACAATTCCGGTTTCCACAGCCAACCCAAACAAAGCAATGAAGCCTACAGCAACTGCTACGGATAAATTGACTCCCCAGAAATAAATCATAAAGGCACCACCAATCAAAGCAAAAGGAATAGAAATCAAACTTAACAACGCTTCTCTTGCAGAATTAAATGCAAAGTACATTGAGAAAAAAATAATCACCAATACAATTGGTAAGATAATCTTCATTGTTTTTTCACTGCTTATTAAATTTTCATATTGACCACTCCAATCTATAAAATAACCTTTGGGTAATTTGGTGAGCATGGTATTTAATCTTTCCTGCGCCTCTTGCACGGTGCCTGCTAAGTCTCTATCCCGCACGTTGAATAAAACCGTTCCACGTAATAATGCGTTTTCAGAATTAATCATTGGCGGCCCTTCTGTAATGGCTACGTCTGCTACAGCCTGCAAAGGAATAGGGCCAAATTGTGTGGTTTGCACCTGCAGGCTTTTTAACGCTTCCATGTTGTCCCTGAAATCCTGCGCATAGCGGGCATTTACCGAAAACCGTTGGCGGCCTTCAATAGTGGTTGTAAGTTTCATTCCACCTAATGCACTTTGTACAACGGCATTCACGTCATCTATACTTAATCCATAGCGGCTTATTTCATCCCGCTTTATTTTAACGTCAATATATTTTCCGCCGGTTATTGGTTCCACATACAAATCTTTAACGCCGTTTATTCCCTGCAATTCATTTTTTACTTTTTGTGCAAAATCATAAATGGTATCAAGGTTTTGTCCGTAAACTTTTACGCCAACATCTGTACGAATGCCGGTTGACAGCATATTGATACGATTAATGATTGGCTGTGTCCATCCGTTGGTTACACCGGGAATTTGCAATTTGCTATTGAGTTCATTTACGATATCTGCTTTTGTTTTTCCGGCTCTCCACTCAGCCTTTGGCTTTAATAAAACAATCGTTTCAATCATACTGATTGGGGAATTATCAGTAGCCGTGTTTGCCCTTCCTGCTTTGCCCAACACATTTTTCACTTCGGGCACCGAAGCGATAATTTTATCCTGCACCTGAAGTATCCTTTTTACTTCTGAATTAGAAACATCCGGCATCATAACCGGCATAAACAAGATGGAACCCTCATCCAATGGCGGCATGAATTCTCTGCCCAAACTTAAGATGAGCGGAATACTCACCAGCAATGCAATGATGTTGATACCAATAGTTGTTTTGCGCCATTTGATACACAATCGAACGATTGGTTCATATATATTGTACAAACCCCTGTTTAAAGGATTGGCCGATTCAGGTGTGAATCTTCCTTTTAAAAAGAATGAGATCAGCACAGGTGTCAGGGTTAAAACGAGGATGGCATCTACTGCTACGATAAACGTTTTGGTAAAAGCTAATGGTGAAAATAATTTCCCCTCCTGACCAGTAAGTAAAAATATCGGAAGAAATGAAGCGACAATAATGACGGTAGAAAAAAACACGCCTCTTGAAACCTGCTTGCATGAACTTTCTATAATACGCATTCTTACATCTTCCGGAATTTTTAAATAATTCTTTTTAGGTAATATTTTTTTGAAAATTCTTTTCATTTTTATTTTAATTTATTGGCAGGATCATTTTGCCATTCGGATAAATTGTGATAAGCATTTTCTGACATGATGATTCCATTATCAACGATAACTCCTATAGCCAGTGCAATTCCTGTCAGCGACATAATGTTTGATGAAAGGCCAATTGCATTCAGCAGTAAAAAACTGATGGCAATCGTGATAGGTATTTGTATAATGATATTCACTGCGCTTCGCCAATGGAATAGAAATAGAAGAACTACCAGCGATACGGCTATCATTTCCTCAATCAATTTTCCTTTGATATTTTCTACTGCTGCTTCTATTAAAGTACTACGGTCATAAGCGAATTTAAAATGTACTCCTTCAGGCAATCCCTTTTCTACATCCTTCATTCTGGACTTTACGGCGTGGATCACTTTATCGGCATTCTCTCCATAGCGCATCACCACGATGCCTCCTACAACTTCTCCTTCTCCATTATCATCAAATATTCCAAGCCGTTCATCGCCACCCATCTGAACCACCGCAATGTCTTTTACCCGCACGGGAATACCATTATTATTAGCGATACCTATGTTTTCGATGTCTTCTTTATTTTTTATATATCCTAATCCGCGAATGATGTAAGACATATTGCTCATCTCAAATTTTCTTCCGCCCACATCATTGTTATTGGATTTTACTTTGTTCATCACATCCGTTAATGAGATGTTGAAATACTGTAATTTTAATGGATCCACTACTATTTGATATTGCTTTTCAAAGCCACCAAAAGAAGCTATTTCCGCCACGCCAGGGACGGTTTGTAAAGCAAATTTTATATACCAATCCTGTAAGGCCCTTTGCTCTCCGAGGTCTAATTTTTTAGCATCTAAAGTGTACCAAAGAATATGGCCAACTCCTGTGCCATCTGGGCCCAACGATGGTGTGACACCCGAAGGAAGTAAGCGCTGAGCATAGTTTAATCTTTCCAATACACGGGTTCGCGCCCAATAAATATCTACATCATCATCAAAAATGACATATACGAAGCTCATTCCAAACATAGAAGTTGCTCTAATGTTTTTAACCTTAGGTATACCCTGGAGGTTGGATACCAGGGGAAACGTTACCTGGTCTTCCATTATCTGTGGGCTTTGCCCTGTCCATTCTGTAAAAACAATTACCTGGTTTTCCGAAAGATCGGGTATGGCATCAATTGGATTTTTTAGCACTGCAAATATTCCCCAGACAAACAGGCCTAATGCCATTGCCAACACGATGTACCTGTTGCGTAGTGACAGTTCAATAATTTTATATACCATATTATTTATAATTAGGTTTAGTATAAGTTCTTTCCTTCAGCATTTTCCTTTGGGAATCAGTTATCTTTCGTTTCACAAGAGACATCCCACATTTGGGACATACGCCGGGCTTATCACCTATTACATCCCTATCCATGATGCATGTATATACTTCACCGGTTTCCATGATATGATGCATTCCGGAAGTGTCGGTTTGTGTGACTGGGGCATTATTTTTTGTGTCTGAATTATTGCAGGCTGTAATACTGATGGTGAGCAATGCAATCAGCATTACAGTTAAAATAGATCTTTTCATATTAAAAATTATAGAGAGTAAATACAAGATAAATTGAAGCATCGTTGAAACGCCTCTATCCCGAAATAATACCGGGCATTACACCAAAAGAGAATATCAAATTCTAAAAACGCAGTTGAAAATATAATCCGAAACGCCGTGAAGAAAAGGCGGTGCATTGCTTTTATTAGCAACATTAATTTTTTCGGAAGGAAAATTAATGACCTGGAAAGACGGACTAAACAGATGCAAATAGGTAAAGTGTAAAGCCGGAGTGTTTATTATATCGCCGGCAACATGATTATCCTTTACCTTAAAGAATTGATATTTTGTTTTACAGCAATCGCTGGTGCCATCGTCATTAGCGCACTTTTGTTGGTCATCTTGCGAAATTGAAATTGTTACTGTTTTTAAATTACCACAACAATAAAAACTTCTAAGGCTTAACCCTAACGTTGAAATAGAGTAGATGCTTAGAAGTAATATGACGGTAATTTTTTTCACTATTTACGCAAGGTAGAATTAATTAAAAGATTTCTAATTAATTAAGAATTTTATAGATCAGCAAACTGAAAATTATTCGACGATTTTGCAAACATAAAAAGTATAAATCTTAAAAAAATATGATTTTAATCATACGATTAATTGACTGTAATGGTTGAATCTTATTGAGATACCTGGATAAGTGAAAAAGTAAATATTAAATTTTTACTATTTACTGAAAAAATTTAAAAAAATCAAAATGCCTAATTAGCGCAGTTCAATATTTTATTCCGTTGTATCTGGTCATGGACGCTGTATGAGTCGTGGAAGTTGATTTTGGTGAATAAGATGATATTTTAAAACATTATAAACTTGGCATACGCATAGTTCCTAATAATCGCAGCAACCCCGTCTTAAAACAGGATTTAGTGGTATTGGAGAACCGACTGTTAGGGCATAAGAATCAAAGAGATTTTATAATTCATATACCAGACGACAATAATTGTCTATTTAAGATTTTAAACCAAGCACACTTAATAAAGCATCTTTACGGGCCTTTGAAACCATTAATTTTTCACCTGTGTTCATTACTACATAGCCGCCATCGGTTCTGCTGTAATGTGTAACAGCATTTAAGTTGACAATTGTTGAATGATGTATGCGGACGAATATCTCGTGCGGCAGCATTTCTTCTATATCGCCTAATGTTCTCGATATAAGCATCGAATGTTTATCGGTTAATACAACTTTGGTATAGGCGCCTTCGGCGCCGCAGTACAAAATAGAATTTACAGGAGTGAATTCATATCCATCACGACTGGGCAACGCAATCTTTTGTTGCTGCGCAGGCTGATGAATGTTGTGTAATAAATTCTGAATATTCACGGTGCCTGCTGCTAAATGAATTTTTTCCTCAACTTTATGTACTGCCTCCTGCAAATCGACTGCATCTATTGGCTTCAGTAAAAAATCAACTGCGCTAATGCGGAAAGCCTTTGCTGCGAATTTATCATACGCAGTGGTAAAGATGATGCAGAAATCAAT
>JBDTEK010000271.1:0-13819 GCA_039922575.1 Ginsengibacter sp. | reverse complement strand
TATTGAATACAATGCAAATGGAGATCAGGATGTAACCTCATCTACTACGCTTGGCGGCGCATACTATAATATCACATTTTCAAATCGGGGCATAAAAAAATTAAAAAGCACTGCGGATGTAAATTCATTGGGAACTGTGACCATCACAGGACCTCAAGTGATTGTTGATGCTTCGGGATTTAATTTAGGTTTGATCACAAACAATCTAACCAATTTCAAAATGGACGGTGGAAGATTAATTTTGGGAAGCCTGGGCACACAGCCCAACATGGGTGGTAATTATAGTATTACCGGAGGAACTATAGAGTTCTCAAATAAATCTGCAACCTTTCAATCTATTCGAAACCAAACTTATCAAAATATAGAAATAAGCGGCACTTCAGTAAGAAATTCGAATGGTAACATTCTTTTGAAAGCATCAGGCACTTTCAGTGTTCTTTCAGGTGGCATTTTCACTATTAATGATAATAATGTCATTGGAACAAATAGCACAGAAAAAATAGTTGTTGAAACTGGTGGAATCTTTAAAACCGGAAATAACCAGGGGTTTCATGGATTCACTTCTACTTTTAGTAGTAATTCTTCCATTCATTCCAATATTATCGACATCACCTTGCAGCCGGGAAGCACAGTGGAATATACAAAGATCGGAGACCAGCCAATCACTAATGCGAATGGACTTATTTATAGCAATCTGATCTTATCTGGTTCCGGTAATAAAACCGCGCCTTCAGAAGTATTAACGATACAGGGAAATTTCTCTAAAACTACCAACAGCCATTTCTTACACAATAATGGTACTGTGTTATTTAACGGTAATTCATCCCAAAATTATAATTCACTTCCACCACAAGTTGTATTTAATAATCTAACGAATTACAATGCAGTTGCGCTAAATATTAATGATAGTTTGTCCGTTTATAAAGAACTTTTATTTGGGGAAAATTCTAAAATAAATGTAAATAAAGATATCACTCTGAAAAGCGATAACGACAATACTGCAAACGTTGCGCAAACACCATATAGTGCATCTATTATTTACGGAACAGAAGGACGATTTATAGTTGAGCGATACATTCCCAAACATTCAAAGGCATGGCAATTATTATCCGTTCCTACTAAAGGCAGCACCATAAATCAATCATGGCAGGAAGGAAATAATCCGGGCATGGCGAACAATATTAAACCGGGATATGGAACTACTATAACCAGCGAAAGGCAATCGTGGTTAACAGATGGATTTGATCTTTTTTCATCGGGCGGCCCATCAATGAAAACCTGGGATGCGCCTGAAAATACATGGATTGGAGTGCCTTCTACCAAAATCGAAATTGCAAATAATAAAGGATACATGCTTTTTGTCCGTGGAGATCGAAGCGTCATTGCATATGATCAAGCCGCTACCGCTACCATTCTTCGTACAAGAGGGAAGTTATATTCACCAGGCTTAGAAGCGCCAAAAACAGTTAATGTTGCACCCAATAGTTTTACGTCTGTTGGAAATCCTTTTGCTTCCTCCATAGATTTCAGCCGGCTTGAGAGAACAAATGTTGATGAGGCTATTTACATTTGGGATCCGCAATTAACTACTTATCCATCAGCTTATGGTCTTGGAGGTTATCGTACCATAAAAGGAAATTCCGTAGTTCCTTCCGGTGGCAATTATACTTCCACCGGAGATATTCCTGCGATACAATCCGGCCAGGCATTCTTAGTTCACAATTCAACACCGGCAGAGGGATTCATTTCTTTTCCTGAGAACTGTAAAGTCTCAGAAAACAAACCTATTTTCAGGCAGGCAAGTTTTACAGAGCCGGATGCGCAATTAAGAGGAAACTTGTACGTAAAACATAATGGAAGCAACACTTTAGTTGATGGCAACCTGATACAATTCGACAAAAAATACTCAGATTCAACCAATGTGCATAATGCAGTGAAACTCACTAATTCAGGAGAAAACATGGGCATTTCAAATAATGGAAAGATTCTTGCAATTCAATTCAAACCCCTACCAACAGCGAGGGATACCGTATCTTATCATTTGTCCCAAATGAAACAACAACAATATCTGTTTGAGTTTATCGCTGCTAAATTAAACGGTTCTGGATTAGAGGTATATCTAGAAGATAATTATTTAAAGACAAAAACTCTTATAAACGGTTCGGATACTACGCAAATTAATTTTGCAATAAACAGTATGGCTGCCTCTTATGCCTCTAGCCGGTTTCATATCACATTTAAAGTGGCTGAAGGCCCTTTACCTGTTAAGATGACTAACGTGAAAGCATACACGAAGGATAAAAACATTGCTATAGAGTGGAAAGCAGAGAATGAAACAGGCATGCGCAAATACATAATTGAAAAATCAATCACTGGAAATAATTTCATACCGATAATTGAAAAACCATCAACGAATGAAACCCACAAAGTCTATTATGACCTGGATTTAAATCCGGTAAATGGCTATAATTTTTACCGGATAAAAAGTGTAGATGTCAATGATGAAATAAAATATAGCGAAATTGTAAAAGTATTATTTGAGCCCGGAAAGCATTCAATAATTATTTACCCAAATCCGGTTAAAGATGGCATTATCACTCTACATCTTAAAAATCAACCGGGTGGATTATATAAGGCGCGGCTTTTTAATTCAGCATCCCAGTTAATTTTTTATAAAGAATTTAATCATACAGAAGGCAGCAGTAATCAGTCGTTTTTACCTAATAAATTTCCTTCAGAAAATATTTACTATCTCGAAATAACAAAACCGGATGGAAGCACCGTGCTTGAGAAGTTAGTGTATTAGAGAAATTAGAATTAGAATTTCGGAGTAGAATATTGGAATTGAAATCTATGAATTGGCGCACCACCCGACGTTTTCGAAAAACTTTGGGGTTGCGAGGCACCAAGCAATTTCATGAAGTCCTATGCAATCTCTTTAGTTTATTGAGGGCTAAAACTACTAAAGGTGAGATGGTTTATCCTTCAGAATCAGGAGATGGGATTAGAAATTAGGAATTAGGAATTGCCACTTTAAAACCATCCTTTAAACTCACTGTGCGGTTAAATACCAAATTACCGGGTTTGGAATCAGTATCAACACAAAAATATCCATTCCTCATAAACTGAAAATGGGCGCCAACTTTTGAATTTTCAAGATGAGGCTCAATAAATGCTTTTTTAATTTCCAAAGAATGTAAATTAATAAATTCTTTAAAATCACCCTCCTCCGCAAGCGGATTTTCAACATTAAATAACCGTTCATATAATCTCACTTCGGCAGTGGCAGCATTTTTTGCGTCTATCCAATGGATGGTCCCTTTTACTTTAAGTCCACTGGTATCATGGCCACTTTTACTTTCAGGAATATAAGTGCAATGTATTTCAGTAACATTCCCCTCATTGTCTTTTATAAAATTTTCACATTTCACAATATAGGCACTTTTCAGCCGGACCATTTGTCCTGGCGCCAGGCGAAACCATTTCTTTACCGGCACTTCCATAAAATCTTCCTGCTCTATCCATAACTCTTTGGAAAAAGATACTGCGCGTGTATTCTGCTGATCAGGAGGTAGGTTTTCTGTAATTATATCTTCACTCTTATTTTCATCATAATTATCAATTATCAGTTTTACCGGATTTAAAACAGCCATAATTCTTGGTGCTGTCAGATTCAATTCTTCCCGGATACAAAAATCGAGCAAACTAATATCAATCAGGTTGTCGCGTTTTGCAACTCCTATCCTTTCACAAAAATTTCTAATGCTTGAAGGCGTATAACCTTTGCGCCTCATTCCTGATATGGTGGGCATTCGCGGATCATCCCAGCCGCCAACATAATTTTCATTTACCAATTGCAATAACCGGCGCTTACTCATCACAGTATAGGTCATATTCAGCCGTGCAAACTCATATTGGTGAGATGGGAAAATTCCTAATTTCTCTATGTACCAATCGTATAAAGGACGGTGAGGAATAAATTCCAAAGTACAAATACTGTGTGTTATTTTTTCTATACTATCACTTTGTCCATGGGCAAAATCGTACAATGGATAGATGCACCATTTATCTCCGGTGCGATGGTGATGTGCATGTTTGATACGGTACATTACAGGATCCCGAAAGTGCATATTCGGATCGGCCATATCAATCTTTGCCCGCAGCACTTTTTCGCCATCTTTATAAATTCCATTCTTCATTTCTCCAAACAAACGAAGGTTCTCTTCAATACTCCTTTTACGGAATTCATTTTCAGTTCCGGGCTCAGCATGTGTCCCTTTTTCTGAAGCAATTTTTTCTGATGAGCTATCATCAACGTAAGCAAGTCCTTTACCGATAAGGGTTACAGCAAACTTATACAACTGATCAAAATAATCACTTGCATAAAATTCATTAACCCATGTAAATCCTAACCACTTTATATCTTCTTTAATGCTCTCTACATATTCAATGTCTTCTGCTATGGGATTGGTATCATCAAACCGGAGATTGGTGGCACCATTATATTTTTCTGCAAGGCCAAAATTCAGGCAAATACTTTTTGCATGCCCGATGTGTAAATAACCATTTGGCTCAGGAGGAAAACGCGTTAATATCTTTGTATATTTCCCGGCGTTTAAGTCTTCTTCTATTATTTCCTCAATAAAGTTGAGGCTTTTTTCTTCGCTCATTTATTGCTTAATTAAGTTACTAAACTTCCCTATTTTTTATCCAAGTTTTATGATTCAGTTTTTACTCCATGCTTTGCGCAATTAATTCCGCCAGATCAATCACCTGCACTTCTTCCTCTTTTCCATTAGCCTTTACACCATCACTCAACATTGTCATGCAGTATGGGCAATTAGACGCTACTATCCTGGCTCCTGTCTCTATTGCTTCCCTTGTTCTTTCGGTACTTACACGTGTTCTGCCTTTTTCTTCTTCCTTAAAAACTTGTGCTCCACCAGCCCCACAACAAAAGCCATTACTTCTGCTACGTTTCATTTCTACCAATTCTACATCCAGCGCTTCCAGTATTTTGCGCGGCGCTTCATAAATATTATTGGCCCGTCCAAGATAGCAGCTATCGTGATAAGTAATTTTTTTTCCTTTAAAAGCACCTCCTTCCTTCATTACTATTTTTCCTTCATCTATCAGTTGTTGCAAAAAAGTAGCATGATGAACTATATCATAATTACCACCCAAAGCAGGGTATTCATTTTTAAATATATTAAAACAATGAGGGCATGCGGTTACAATCTTTTTTATTCCGTAGCCATCAAGCACCTGGATGTTTTGGTAAGCCATCATCTGAAATAAAAATTCGTTACCTGCACGCCTTGCCGGATCGCCGTTGCACATTTCTTCCTTTCCAAGAATGGCGTAATTAACCCCTACTTTATTCAATATGGTGGCAAATGCTTTTGTTATTTTTTGTGAGCGCTGATCAAAACTTCCGGAACAGCCAACCCAAAATAATATTTCCGGATGTTTATTCTCCGCCGTCATTTCAGCCATCGTTGGTATATGCATTTCTTTTTTTTATGCAGCTAAAATACAACAAACAATTTTCATACAGTATAGAGAGGTTCGCTTGTGAAAACTTATTTTTGCCAATCCAATTAGACGATTTGCTAATTGACCCATCCGATAATTAAAAAAATTTGATAAAAAAGATAATAAATTGGGAACAATGGCCTTTTAAGGTTTTATATGCCCCAATAGTGCCGGTATGGTTGTGGTATATAATTCGCTCAGGTTCCGTTTGGTTTTTTACGCCCAGCAATCCTAAACTCACCTTTGGCGGAATGGAAGGCGAGCCTAAAAAAGAAATGCATGATCTGCTTCCAACACACCTGCGTCCGAATTATTTTAATGTAACGCCAAACCAGGACTTTCCCGAAATAATCAAAACCCTTCAAATTAATAAAATTCAATTCCCTCTTATTGTAAAACCTGAAATTGGGGGTCAGGGAATTTTATTTAGAAAAATTGATAATGAAGCACACCTAAAAGAATACCACGAAAAAATACCAGTGGAATATTTCATTCAGGAATTCATAACATATCCGCTTGAGGTAAGTCTATTCTATTACCGTTATCCTAATGAAAAGAAAGGCCATATCACAGGATTTCTTCAAAAAATACCTATGTATGTAAAAGGCAATGGAAAAGACACTTTGGAGCAATTGATTCTGCACAATTCAAAATCTAAAAAAAGGCTGGAGGAATTGCGGGCCAAACATAAAAACAATTTCAAAAAGATTATTCCGGATGGCAAGGAATATATGCTGAGTTATGCGGCTAATCATAACAGGGGAGCCCACTTCATTGATTTAAGTAAATACATAAATGATTCGATGATAAATATGCTCGATGAGATAAGCCTCGGAATTAATGATTTTTTTTATGGCCGTTATGATATCATGTGTAATTCCATTGAAGAATTACAACGCGGAGAGAATTTTGTGATACTTGAATATAATGGCTGTGGCGCAGAGCCAAACCACTTCTATGATACGGGCTACACCCTATCCGGAGCCTGGAAAGAAATACTAAAACATTGGAAAATTCTTTTCGAGATCAGCCGTTATAATCACCAACAAGGTGTTCAATACTGGCCTTTCTTAAAAGGAATACGATTCAGAATCAGCACAAAAAAATATTTTAAAACAATTAATAAAGCAGATAAAATTATTTCATGAAAAACCCGCAATACCTATCGAAAAAAAACAAAATAATGAAGTATAAATATTTTTTTCTTGCCATACTATTTATTTCAACAATTACTAACGCGCAGAATTATAAGCCGACCGATGATGGAAGCAAAGTACATTTTGTTATTAAGAATTTTGGTATTAATACCGGTGGCGACTTTAATGGGTTAAAGGGTAACATAATTTTTACACCTGATAGTCCATCTTCCTGTACTTTCAATGTTTCCGTAGCGTCAAATACTATTGATACAGACAATACTTTAAGAGATAAAAGTTTAAAAAGTGCGGAGTATTTAAACACCGAAAATTATCCTGAAATACAGTTGATTTCTACAAAAATTGATAAAACAAATAAGACCACATCGGGGTATTATTATTTTACCGGGAAAATAATAATGCATGGAATCACAAAGCAAATCTCCTTCCCATTTCATGCTGATAAAACAAAAGACGGTTATTTATTTACGGGAAATTTTGAAGTTAACCGAGTTGATTTTGGAGTAGGGGAAAAAAGCGCTGTTTTAGGAAATAAAGTAATTGTCTCTTTAAAAATACTTGCCAAGAAGAAATAGTCTTTTATGGGCCTTGTAAAAATTTTTTTCTGGGGAATGATTGTGAGTTTTCTGGGTTCTTTACCCTTGGGTACATTAAACGTGATGGCCATGCAAATAAGTGTGCAGGAAAGTATTCAAAACGCCATTTATTTTTCCATCGGGTCCCTTCTCACAGAAATGATTTACGTGCGCATTTCACTTGTAGGCATTAATTGGATACGAAAACAGAAAAAATTATTCAGATGGATGGAATGGATTACGCTGGCAATTGTGGTTGCTCTTGCACTTGGAAGTTTTATCGCGGCCTTACAGCCGCATCATGCAAAAAATGTGATGCTCAATAATAATTTAAACCGGTTTTTATTGGGTGTAATGTTAAGCGCAATAAGTCCGATGCAAATTCCATTTTGGTTTGGATGGAGTACTATTCTGTTTACAAAAAATATTTTATTGCCAAAAAATTCTTACTATAATTTATACATTATAGGTATTGGACTGGGAACCTTGCTGGGAAATTGTGTTTTCATTTTTGGAGGAAAGTATATTGTTGAGAAATTGAACACCAATCAAAATTTATTAAATTGGATCATTGGCGGAATCTTCGCTTTAACTGCATTAATTTTATTAATAAAGATACTTCTGCATAAAGACGCAGCAAAAAAGTTGGGTGATATGGGAGAAGTAGTGAATTGAAATGCAGGCGCTTGAAAAAGGGTGTTTTTTGTGTGATGATGGTATTTCCCTTTGAAATAAAACATCGCTTAATAATATTCCGGAACCAAATATAGCTTCGGCTTACAATCAATTTTATAATCCTTTTTTGACCGACTACCACCCATAGTCTCAACACAACAAACCGTATTTTTACGGAAAAAAGTTAGTGATTTTACTAATAGAACAGTAAATACAGGGGTTAAAAAAAGAAGCAATAATGCTCTTGTACATCATACACCACTACAATATATTTGTTCCAGAAGTTGGTTGATGTTCAACAAACATTAATCTGAATTATATCCAATCCTTTGAAATGAACCATTCCCAATCCAGGAAAAACCATAAAATCCGATATCAGTCAACTTCTTATTTTTCTTTTTACTGTTGATTCGAACAAAATATTATTCCAACGAAAAACCTGCCCTTTAATGGCAAAACAATTTAACCCTGATAAAACCGAGAAAACTACGGGATTAAATAATTAAAAAACTTCTGCTCTAACCGGGTGGAAGTTTTTTTTATTGTAGAAAAAAAAATTAGACCTTTTTTTAAAAAATTACTATTATCCAAAACAACAGTGACGCTTATGTCCCTATACCTATTTACATATTTATTTTAAAGGGGTAATTTTTTTATAACTTTATGTTGTCATTCTACCTATCTAATCACATAAAAATTATTTTTTATGATTGAAATAATAAATGGCTTCCCCCCTACCGTTGCACCTTTCAGGGCAACAGGAACCATCACCGAAAATGATTATATTCAAACCATAAACCCTCTTATAGATAAAATTTATAAAGAGTATGGAAAAATTAATTACCTCCTGGTGATTAATACCCCACTAAATAATTTTAGCGCTGGTGCATGGATAAAAGATGCATTGTTAGGATTTGTGTATTTTACCGATTGGAGAAAAATTGCTATAGTAAGTGACAAGGAAAGTATTAAAGATTTTACCAATCTCTTTGGTAAATTAATCCCAGGTAAAACAAAAGGATTTATGATGAAAGATTTAGGAATTGCAGAAAAATGGGTTTCTGAATAATCATTTTTCCCATAATTATTTTTGAAACCACAATCAAAAATCGAAAGTATTCTAATGGTATCAAATTCATAAAGCAAAGGTTATTCTATATTTTAATAACTAAACAACGATGCTCTGATCATAGAATCCTTCTGAGCCGGGGTAAGCCCATAATTAAAGTGATACAGGGAAGATTCCCAATCACCGTAAACAGGGTTCGGTAGTACAATAAACCTATTTCCGAATTCCGCTTCAAAAGAATCAGCCACTTTCATTCTTTCGTCGGGATATTTCTTTTCAAATAAATTACTCAGGTCATTCATATTGTCGCCTATCAATAAAATAATGGTATGAGTATCTGCAATACTTAATTTCCTCACTTCTTTCGATGACACATTGCCTTTTAGTAACAGGTGCCGGTTATCAGCATTGGGGAAATTATATTTTTGAAGATTTTTCAATGTTCCCTCCCTTTCTTTTTCATCTCTATTGGTAACATAAAATACTTCAATTCCTTTTGAAAACGCATATTGCAAAAAGTGAAGCGCACCAGGAATAGTATCAGCATTTGCTCTCGCGGTCCATTGGTACCATGAGGCTGGATCATAATCTTTTCCCTTTAAAAGTTGATGAGCCTGATATGGGCTGTTGTTTAATATTGTCTCATCAATATCGGTCATAATTGCCTTTGGTTTCCCTGTTTTTAACTGGTCCATTTGATCTACTCTCAAACGGGCTATATTATATGCCTGGTAGCAAAGTGCACGGTATTCGGCAGATCTTTGCTGGTAAGCTGTCGCAAATAGTTTTGCATCAACTATTGAATTATCTGCAGAAGTAGTGGAAACAGAAATGCGTGGGGCAATAGTACACGATGCACAAAAAAGGAACAAAATCATTGAAATCTTTTTCATTCAAACATTTTAATTTTAGAAAAGGATTACAAAAATGAGGAATTAATTTTGATAAGTAAATCCTGATTAAAATAAAGTTTCTTATCAATATTCACAATGTATTATTTTAATAACACTTAATTTTAATCAAATATTTTAAAGTTAAATTAAGAATATGGATTTTGTTGATTACTATAAAACTTTGGGAATACCTAAAGGCGCATCTTCTGATGACATCAAAAAAGCCTATCGTAAACTGGCAAGAAAATTACATCCTGATGTAAACCCCAACGATAAAGAAGCACATAAAAAGTTCCAGCAGATTAATGAAGCCAATGAGGTTTTGAGCGACCCTGAAAAAAGAAAAAAATATGATCAATACGGTGAGAACTGGAAGCACGCTGACCAATATGAACAAGCCCGGCAGCAACAGGCACAACAAGGACGCCAAGGATTTGGCGGTGGCGGTTTTGGAGGCGGTGGAGGTTTCAGCGATTATACCTATTCATCGGGAGATGAAGGAGGATTCTCCGATTTTTTTGAATCACTTTTTGGAGGTGCCAGGGGAAGAAAAAGCCCGGCAAAATACAGAGGACAAGATTATAACGCAGAACTACAATTAAGATTAAGTGAGGCATACACTACGCACAAACAGACCTTAACGATTAATGGGAAAAATGTACGTATTACGATTCCTGCAGGAGTAGAAAACGGACAAATAATTAAATTAAAAGGATACGGAAGCCCGGGCGCTAATGGTGGCCCAAATGGCGATCTGTTCATCACATTTGTAATAAAAAATGACACTGCTATGCGACGTGAAGGAAATGATTTGTACAAAAATGAGGATGTAGATTTATATACCGCTTTATTGGGTGGCGAAAAAACCATCGAAACACTTAGTGGAAAAATAAAATTAAAAGTAAATCCTGAAACGCAGAATGGGACTAAGATAAGGCTCAAAGGAAAAGGATTTCCTGCTTATAAAAAGGAAGGGCAATTTGGTGATTTGTATATTACCTGGAATGTGATTTTACCCACACATTTAACGGAAAAACAAAAAGAATTATTTAAAGAAATATCAAAATTATCATCCTAAATATTTTGTTATGGAACCTGAAGAATTAATACCGGCCAAAGATTTTTGCATGTATCATAATATTGAGTACTCATTCATTAGTTCATTGGAAGACTCAGGATTAATACGTATAACCTCAGTTGAGAAATCGGTTTATATTCCGGCAGAAGAAATGCAGAAGCTTGAAAAGTTTGTGAGATTACATTATGATCTCGATATTAATTTAGAAGGCATAGAAACTATCAATCATCTTTTGGAAAAAATGGATGAAATGCAGAAGGAGATTATTAAGTTAAGGAATAAAGAAAACGCCCAATAAATGTAAGATAATTAAACCTTCTGAATTGGGAATTTAGAATTGGAAATTAGGACAAGGATTACTAAAATGGCCATTCCTTTTGGATTTTTGCTTTTATGAAATATACAATCATTCCCACAAAAATTACGACCAATCCACTAAACATCAGTTTACTTCCGGTAGAAATAAGAATAAATATCCATATACCAATCGCTAAAATTACCGGCAACGGAAATAGGGGCATTTTGTAAGGAAATATTGGCGGATTTTTCTTAGAATGTAAAAGCAATAATCCAACTGCCTGACCAATAAATTGAATCATAATACGCATAGCAAGTATAGCACTGATGGCTTCGCTTAGCTTAAATAACATGCTGAAAACAAAAGCTATACTTCCCAATACTAACAGTGATACGTAGGGGAAATTTTTTGTTGGATGGAGTTTAGCAAATACTTTAAAAAATTCGCCATCCTCCGCCGCCGCATAAGGAATACGGCTGTAGCCTAAGGTGGCTGAAAATACGGATGCAAAAGCAACCCATAAGATCAAACAGGTAATAATTTTCGCGGCTGTATTTCCAGCCAGCACCTGCATAAATTCACTCACTACAAACTCACTGTCTTTTGCCTGCTGCCATGGAATTACACTTACCACGCTTATATTCATAAGTAGATAAAAAATAGATATACCTGCAATAGAAATAAACATACTTCGCGGAATATTCTTTGAGGGGTTTTTTATTTCGCTTCCAAGATGACATACGTTATAATAACCAAGATAGCTGTAAACAGATTTTACGCTTGCGAAACCAATAGCAGTTACAAAAGCGTAATCAAGCGTTAATCCGGAATTGATATTTTCTATGGGCGCCAAAAAATTACCATGAGCCAGTCCGCCACCTATAATCCAAAACATAGTAATAATAACTCCGCTCCATAAAAACACACTTATTTTTCCTATTGCCTCAATTTTTCTGTACAATAATGCTACGATTAGTACGACCACAGAGCCACTCACTATTTTTTGAGTAAATCCTGTCAATGGCACCAGAAAAGAAAAATACTGCGCAAATCCAATCGCTGCAGAAGCAATGACCAGCGGCGCTTGTATCATGGTTTGCCACACAAACAAAAAGCTCATCATTTTACCGGCTTCGTTTTTTCCATAAGATTCTTTTAAAAAATTATAGCTTCCCCCTGCTCTCGGAAAAGCCGCACCCAATTCACTCCACACCATCGCATCTACAAACGATAAAAACGCGCCTGCCAGCCAGGCATATAAAAACCAGGGGCCATTCATCATACCAATAACCATTGGTAAAGTAATAAAAGGGCCGATACCTACCATGTCAATCATATTGATGGCAGTCGCCTGACCCAGGCCTAGCTTTCTTTCTAATTCAGGCATCCAAAGATTTAATTTCTGTAACTAAAATAAATTCCACTGCCTTAAAAATAATTCAATGAAGTGAATGAAACCAAATATCTCAAATTATTTTCTTTTATTTCTATTCCGATTAGGGTGCATTTCAATTACCAGAGAATGAAATACGTTCTTATTAATTTCAATTCAAAAATCGTCATCCTCCTTTTGTCCCTTCGCTGTCTTTCCGTTTCATGTAGATATTGAATCCTCCGATTTTAACCAAATTCCATAAAAAATTATTTGCGCGCTGAGGACTTATTTTTAAAATAACTTTACACGCAAAAATATCCAGGCTCCTGTTTAAAAGCTGGAATCAATTTTCACTAATTATAATTCTGTAAATCAATGACCTCACTTTCTGTAAACATCAATAAAATAGCCACATTACGTAATGCCCGTGGTGGCAACAATCCCGACCTGATAAAAACCGCCATCGATATTCAGACGTTTGGAGCCAATGGCATTACTGTGCACCCACGACCCGATGAAAGGCACATACGCTATGCAGATGTATTTGAACTAAAAAAAATTATTACTACTGAATTTAATATTGAAGGAAATCCTAAGGAACAAAAATTTATTGACCTTGTACTGGCTAACAAACCTGACCAGGTTACACTTGTACCGGATGCGTTGGGTCAAATCACTTCCGATCATGGATGGGATACAATAAAGAATAAAGATTACTTAATTGAAATTATTTCTGTCTTTAAAAAGGCAGGCATTAGGGTTTCATTATTCGTTGATCCTGATATTGAGATGATCATCGGCGCCAAAGAAACGGGAACAGATAGAATTGAATTATATACTGAAAGCTATGCCAGGCAATATGAAAAAGGAAATGGACCATTGGCAATTGCGCCCTATATTTCTGCCGCAAAACAAGCATTGAAATCTGGCTTAGGAATCAATGCGGGACATGACCTTGACTTACATAATCTCAAATATTTTTCCGAAAATATACCTGGATTGTCCGAAGTTTCTATTGGACACGCATTGATATGTGATGCCTTATATCTTGGTTTAGAAAATGCAGTACAGTTGTATAAAAGGCAATTAAATAATTAGATAATTTGCTGATGAGATAATATGCTGATGAGATAATAAAGCAAATAATCTAATAAGGTTGAAAAA
>JBDTEK010000270.1:0-5356 GCA_039922575.1 Ginsengibacter sp. | reverse complement strand
TTGGTTTTCCATTCCCGCCCCGTAAATTCCGGTAAAAGCGCATACACCCAACCTAACGCACTATAGATAATAATATTGGCAAGGGTATGGCCGAAAAACATAGTGATATTTTTCAGAAGCAGCACATTAAAACTTAAAGCAGGTTCAAAGGATTGCAACAGGTACATAAATAGAAAAACAGCTCCTGCCAGAGAAGCAATTACACCCGGAACCAGGCTCACCGTTGATATCATAACGATTGGAGGAAGTTCTTTCCCGACTTTCTCTTTTCCTAAATATTGCCATCCCAATAAATTAATGAATCCTCCATATTCTTTTGCAAGGCCGTACAGCAAATGTAAAATACCAACAAGCCAGCCTACGCCCATAATTATTAAAGATATTATTGAAAGCCTTGTTGACCAAACCGTCCAGGTAGCGCCTTTAAAAGGTAGCGGATATAACAGATACCAACCAGGGGCAAATCCGCCAATAAGTGTGGCGAATGCCAAACCCAGGATACCGATTAACACAACAAAATAAGTAAAATAACCCACCGTGATATTCAGCCGCGCATAACGGGTGCTGATTAAATACCATAACCCTGCAAAAGCAATACTGAATAAAATGCCTACCATGCCAAGCCCATGAAGGGTCATTAAAGCATAAAAATCGTTGATGGGTAGCTTTATCATTTCTCCCTGGTTGAGACGCATCAAAAGGCCAAGGGTGATAAGTAAAGGAAACACAATCAAAAACGTAACACTCCAGATAATAGCGAGTCTTTTTTCTCTTTTTAAATGAGCCGGTTCTAATTGTATCATAATTCTTTTTTTAATTTTAGTTAACGTGAAGGGTTCCCATCATAAAAGAATGCGCAAGGCCACAATATTCCATGCAGAGGATGGAGTAATTTCCTTTTTGAGTAAACTGATATTGTAGCTTATTGTGGTACCCTGGCATTGCCTGAGTTTGCGCCAGTAGAACTCCTTTATCATTGTAGATTCCAAAATCGTGATTTACATCTGAAGAGGTAACTATGAATTCTATCCTCTTATTTACCGGTAAGTTTATTTCACCAGTTCCTGTAAATTCTGCGGGGTTTTGATTAGATACACCCGGAGCCATTTTCCATGCCCATTGCGTTCCTACCACAGTTACTTCTTCATCAGGGTTGTTTTGAAATCGGTGATAAGGTAAAAAACGCAAAGACATCAACAGAAATATAATCAAGACCACAATTAACCCAAAAAAGTATCGGCCGCGCATTTTATAGGTCTTATGTTTTGCTGAGTTTTTGTCTTCATCTATTGATGAGGTAGTCATCAAAAATACTACTACAGTAACAACCAATGCGCCGGCGGATAATGAGATAATGACGGCATAGTCCTGCAAAACCAGAAGGGTTATAAATGGGTTCATAGTTATGAGTTTATTAAATTAAATTTCATTTAATGCAGTTTGTATAGGGGAGAGATCAAATGCTGTTCTAATACAGGTACTTCTACAATCTGTTTTAATTCGCAGTGCTATGAATCTTACTTTTTTTTATTCTCCGATTAAGAACATATTCCAATGATCACGAGTAGATACTTTCAGTTCTTTCAACTGGAGTTAAATCTGAAGCCGGAACAAATGTAGATAAATTTTATAAATAAAAGATAAACTTATCTTTTATTATGGTTGACTTATTACATTAAGAATAACTGATTTCTGACTCTCAAAAATTTATGTGCACACAACTTCCGATAATCAGGCCAAGCAACCGGTTAGTTCATTCCAATACATAAAAAAACTGCCGGTAATTCTGATTCCTTTGATCAAGCCTCTGTAATACTATTGCCTATTCCAGGGCTTTTTGTATCTGTTTATTTTGAAGATAAATATAAGACAACTCATAATTGATAATTGGAGAAGCCTTATCAATTTCAATCCTGTTTCAAGCTCTTTTATCGTTCTGCTGCTGTTCCCTGTTTGTGGTACCAGTAATGCATAGTTATAAAACAACCCTGGGTCACCCATTTTAAACTGATTTTCGTTTGAAGCTAAGGGAACTCCGGATTTTACCATGGGAGTGGTGGTGAAGTACCACAAAGGGTTTAGTAATTCATATTAATAATCGTATTCATCCGGAACCTGACGGGATAGATGCAAGTATGCTTTTTCAAAATTCAGAAGTGCTGCATCTTTATTATACATTTCATTATGCAGTAAGGCCAGGTCGTAAAATATCTGTGGATTTTTATAACCAACTTTTACTGCCGTTGCCATGTCATAATGTTTAATAATTTAATTTTTCTGGTCGGCTTATTTATGAGCCCTTTTTTATTTTTTAGCATTCTTAAAAAAGAAATCCTACATATTTCATGTTTAGCCGATTTTATTTATTTTCGATTTCTTCAAATGTTATTTCTTCGGGTTCACCGGTAGCATCTTTTTGTACTGGCGAAGCGCAACGTCCGGCCCCACAACATCCTGTATTGGTTACCGCGGTAAATAGAAAGAAAGCGCCTGCCAATCCAATAAGAGTATCATGGGTTTGAATACCCTGCACGATGAAAAATATTCCAAAACCTAAGCGAAGAAACCTCATAAAATTCCATCCGGATAATAATGTTTGTTTAATTGTTTCCATAATTTAATTATTTAAATAGGATTAATACATACACACTTCTTTTTCCTGTTGGCTTATATAATCGCTCATTAATGTGCGGGTGCCTTCGTCCTTCGCTTCATCTGCGAACTTTATTGTCTCTCTGCTTTATTAACAGAGTTTCAACCCTAAGCCGATCAGGTTCATGTTTAATTTTTTTTGGTCACAATTTATTTTGTAATCCATTCCAGCCGCCTCCGTTATAGACAAATAAATAGCCCTTTGATTTTAAAATTCTTTGTGCTGTAGCGCTTCTCATTCCGGATGCACAACAGCAAATTATGCATTTATTTTTGTCTCTGAGCTTTGATAAGTTATTGCTCAACTGATCTACAGGTATATTGATTGAACTCTTTATGTGCCCCCCGGAATATTCCTCCTTCGATCGCACATCCAAAACAATCGCCCCTTGTTTTACCAATTCGCAATAATCTACTTTAGTTCCCATGCCCAATAAATTTTTAATAGCCTGTAACATTTTCTTTTTATTGTTTTAGTTCGATGATAATTGTTTTATTTTATTTTTTTTGAGCCCCTTGTAGGTTGTTTTGCGTTTGACTTTTTAAAAATATTTCCAGTCAGACCTCCCATCAAAGCGCCATACAGTGAACTGTTGATTGGTTTTGAAGTAATGGCGCAGGTGCCACTATTGCATCCCACAAAATGATAATAAAGATAGCCACCGATAGCGCCAAGAATAATTCCTATAATGGTGAGTTGGTATTTCCTTAAAACATTTTCTTTAGTTTGAATCATTTGTTACTATTTCAATTGGATATAACTTCAGCAACCAATTTATTATTAAATATTTGAACGCCGTTATAATTTACTTCCCAGGTAACAGGTAATGCTTTCTTCAGCATACTGCTGACACCACAATATTTTTCCTGTGAATCGGTAACAGCATCCAAGGCAGCTTCTTTGTTTTCAGCGGCTCCTTTGAAATCGTAAATCACATGAATAGCGATGTACTCTATCGGTGCACGCTTGCTGATTTCTCCAATTACTTTCATGTCAAAATCATCAGGATTTTTATCTGCTTTTCTTAAGATTGCTGCAATGTCCATTCCTGTGCAACCGGCGAGAGCCGTGAGTACAAAGGGCTTTGGAATCGGTCCACTATCTTCGCCACCCACTTTTTCCGGTGCATCCATTACGATAGTGTGTCCATTTACCAATGCATTGAATTGCATTTTGCCCATCCATTGTACGTCTATTTCGTGTGCCATAATTGTTTGTTTTTTATCTCTCTGAGTTTATCGAAGAGTTTCTTGTGATTGAATTGATTTTTTTCTTGTTGATATCCCGAGAAAATGCCATATCGGGCAAAAGTTAATGAAGGCAGTTACTAAAAGAATCCCTGCCACGATGAATAAAACTATTGCAAGAATACCTGAAATTACATTTGTGAAATATAACACCAGTATTAATGCTGCTATAAGAATTCTTACTGTTTTGTCAATAGAGCCAATATTTGCTTTCATTGTGTTTTGTTTAGAGATAAATAAGATTATAAATTGTCAATTACGCGATTCAGTTTTTCTCTCACCTGCATTGCTACACCACTAAGAGCATCATTTTTTATAGCCATCATGGAAGCTACCGGGTCTACTGCTGAAACTTCTACTTTCCCATTATCGCGTTCCTGCACGATTACATTGCAGGGAAGCATGGTGCCGATGGTATCTTCTGCTAACAACGCCTCGTGTGCGA
The DNA here is from genome assembly GCA_039922575.1 of Ginsengibacter sp. Classification (GTDB taxonomy): domain Bacteria; phylum Bacteroidota; class Bacteroidia; order Chitinophagales; family Chitinophagaceae; genus Ginsengibacter. The sequence continues at coordinate 1,011 of JBDTEK010000270.1, read as the reverse complement.
AGCCCGGATTACATGCACCAAGAATTTTGTATTTTCTGAAATCCACATCTAACTTCTTTTTTAAAGTTTCTTTTACATCAATTTCTGTGAGAATTCCGAAACCTTCCCTCTTTAATTCTTCAGTAACTTTTTCAATCGCTGTATCAAAATCATCATTCACTGTTTTAGAAAAATAGTAGCCCATAATTATTATTTTTAATTCATTAATTAATTGAAAGCAAAGGTCAGTCAATATAAATGGCCGTTCGGTTACTTATGTTACACAAGAGTTATGATTAAAAAAAACCTGTTGGCGTTTCCACCAACAGGATTTCCTGGAGAAAAATATTAAGGCTCTATAATCACTTTCATTGCTTTTTCTTTCCCCGCATTACCAAACACTTCGTAGGCCTTCATTATATCCGCCAATTTGAAGTGATGAGTTATTAATTTATTGGGATCTATTTTGTCTGATAAAACCACTTTTAATAACATAGGGGTTGTATTGGTATTTACCAATCCGGTTCTTAAAGTGATGTTCTTGATCCAGAGATCCTGAATTTTTAAATCTACACTTTTGCCATGCACTCCTACGTTGGCTATATGTCCGCCAGGGCGAACCACACTCTGACAAATATCAAAAGTAGCCGGTAATCCAACTGCTTCAATCGCCACATCTACTCCGTCTTTTGTTTCAGATAGAATTCTTTTTACAGCATCTTCTTTCCCGGAATTAATAATGTCGGTAGCACCGAATTTCTTTGCCATTTTCAGGCGGTTATCGTCCACATCAATCATGTAAATTTTTGCGGGGGAATAAAACTGGGAAGTAAGTAAAACAGACATTCCAATTGGCCCGGCCCCAACAATGGCAATCGTATCACCAGGTTTTACATTTCCGTTCAGCACACCAATTTCATGGCCGGTTGGCAATATATCACTTAACATCACCAATGGCTCTTCATCTGCTCCTTTGGGAATATGGTGTAAGCTGTTATCAGCATGTGGAATGCGCACATATTCGGCCTGGGT
>JBDTEK010000269.1:0-6128 GCA_039922575.1 Ginsengibacter sp. | reverse complement strand
ATTCTGACGTTTATTTAAAAGATAAGTTCGGTTTGCCTGACCTCATGAATGCCGGCTAAAGATACTGATACTTATTTTTTTTATAAATGATATAATCCCGGAAAAGTATGAATAAACTCACAGTAATGTGTTGCTCTGCCTTATTGGCATTTAGTATCCAAATAGCCAATGCTCAAACAAGTGTTAACAAAATCAGTACTTTCAGTAATGATGAAACCAGTTCCCATAATTTTATAGATAGAATTTCTTTTATGCCAGATGGTATTTTAAGAACGACTGAAAGCGGTGGAACTAAAAGTAATAAAATTGAAGAAGCGCCCGCAGTAAATAATACTGAAACACCCGAAATTGAAACTTCATCGGGGATAGAAAAACTTTCCGGTTTGCAGTTTAAATATGCAATGATGCTAAATGTGGATGTGGAATCTTTGAAAAATATTTCTTTGTTAGGGTTTATAGAAAGTTGGTTTGGCACCCGCTACCGGTTGGGTGGCACTACTAAAAGGGGAATAGATTGCAGTGCATTAACCGGCGGCCTTTTACTTGCTGTTTATGGCCTGGCGCTTCCACGAACAGCTAAAGAACAATACGATGCCACCGACCATATCGAAAAAGAAGATTTAAAGGAAGGCGACCTTGTTTTCTTCAATACACATGGGGGGGTGTCACATGTAGGCTTGTATCTTGAAAATAATTATTTTGTCCATGCCTCCTCGAGTCAGGGGGTCACGGTAAGCAATTTGAACGATGCCTATTATTCAAAACGATTTATTTGCGGCGGTAGGGTAGAAGATAAATAAATAATTTATTTAAATAAAAAAATAAAAAAAGGAAATCGCTTAGGTTTCCTTTTTTTATTCTGATAATTATTTTGATCAAATTTTACTTTCCACCATCACCCCGCATTTCATCACATTTAAAACCGATCTGCAAAACCTGTCCACCTCCTGCCGGTGCGCCAAAGCCCCAATTAGAGACATACAATTTCCCATCCGGCCCAAAGGTCATTCCTGTAGGAAAATTAAGTCCGGTGGCAATAACCTGCCTTGCCCCTGAAGGATCTACTCTTACGATATCGCCGGTTCCGGGTGTGGGAAACGGATTGTTGGTAGTAGTTTCAAGCACATATAAAGCGCCCATCTTATCAAAAGCAATACCAAGTATCATATTAAACCCTTTTTGAAAAACACTGATTTGACCATTAAGCGAAACTTTAAAAATACGGGAACCTCCATGTGGTGCAGGGAAAGTATCTAAATTTCCAATATAAAAATCACCATCATGAAATGCATGAACTGTTGGAACAACATGACCAAAAGTTGCGGAAACATCAACTATGCGGCTAATATTACCACTCATTGTTATCCTATCCAATTCTCCATGATTTGCTTCAATGGCATAAAAAGTACCATTCACATTAGTCATGCTATACCAATCCCCATCTGGTTCAAAATCATCCGGTTCGGGATTCTTTACAGGATGAGCCATAAGAAATTCACTAAGATTAGCAATACCTGTCCACGTTCTATTGGGATTTATTCTTATAATACTATTGGGGATTGATGGAACTCCGTGCGAACAACCTGCCCCCGTAATTATAGCATAAAGTGTGTTTCCCATGAATGCCACATCTCCCACACCGCTTACTTGACCCATGCTATTCTTACTTGAAGGAAGATTGTCAACCCAGGTTGTACGCATGCCATCTTTATCAATTCTGGAAATTCGGCTGCCTGTAACACTTCCGGTATAAGGGCCAACTGGTGGAACAACCTGCATACATTTTGATGACGAGTTAGTCCCGCCTATTCCTCCTTCAGCCACATATAAATATCCATCAGGTCCAAACTTTAAACCCCGTGGATTATTAAAGCCTGTTGCAAATACTTTTGTTGTAGTAACAACAGTGTCATCTCCATCACAAAAATGATGAGGATCTTTCTTACATGATGTAAAAAACAGGGTGCTCAATATGAGCGCTCCAAGTTGAAATATAATTTTTGATTTCATAAAACCTGTATTTGATTTTGAAAAATAATTTGATTAATTCTTTTAGATCTATGGCATAAGCAGCAATAAGTGGAGCACATATAAATTAAACAGGGCCGTTTCTACAATGAAAAATGCTGAAACAACCAGTTTTCAATTTCAGGTAATGCAAAAAAAATTTCATAAAAATTTATTCTAATTAACAGATAATAGAAAAGTGATAAAACGTAATTAATCAGGAATGATAAATACCAAAGGCTATCGGAAAGAAAATTTCCTTGTAGAAAAAGAAGGTAATTGTTTTAAACATAGATCGCAACCTTGCATCAAAAGTAGAATAAAAGTTTCCTTACAGCAAGTATATCCTTCAAATATTTGTCATAAAACCATCAGTTTTTTGACCCGAAGAACAAGCACATCCGGAAAATATCCGTTAATTTTTAAAGACTAAAAAATTGGTTTTATCGGGTGCATACCAAAATCCAATTCTAAATCATTGTACTTTTATTCTAATAATCAATTGAAAACAATGAAAAATTTAACCCGAATCCTTACTCTTTTATTTTTAATGGTTTTTGTTTTACAAAAAATTTCTTTTTCACAATACCGGACGGATAAAAAATTAGAAACTAAATTAAAAATATTAATCAATTCTTTTCATGGCCGGGCGGGATTGTATGTGCGTAATTTAAAAACAGGAAAAGAAGTTGCCATTAATGCAGATACCATTTTCCCAACTGCAAGCATTGTAAAGCTGCCTATATTAATTGGAATATTTAATAAAATTGACTCTGGATTTTACACTTATCATCAACCTTTAGTCTATCGCGATTCTATGGCCCGCGGCGGATCTGGATTGATGCAATATTTTAAAGACAGTACCAAAACCGATTTAAGTAATGCCATTACACTTATGATTACGCATAGTGATAATGTAGCTGCTGTGTGGTGCGAAAAATTAGCAGGAGGAGGAATTGCTATTAATCAGTGGCTGTCGGATCACGGATTTGTATTCACCAAAGTAAATTCGCGTACACCTAACCGTGAGAGTAATCAAAAAATGTACGGATGGGGACAAACCACTCCACGTGAAATGGCTGAACTTCTTGTTCTTATCAGAACAGGCAATGCCGTCAGCGCTGCAGCCAGTGAACGTATGTACCGCATACTCACCCATATTTATTGGGATGTATATGCTCTTTCACAAATACCGCCTGAAGTGCAGGCAGCTTCAAAACAAGGAATGGTAGATGCTTCCCGTTCTGAAGCCGTTCTTGTAAATGCCCCTCATGGTGATTATGTTTTTTATGTAGCTACAAAAAATAATAAAGACGAAAGATGGGTGCCGGATAACGAAGCATGGGAACTGGCCAGAAAAGTTTCTGCGATATTGTGGCACTACTATGAACCACATTACAAATGGGAACCGGCAGCCGGCATCGAAAATTACTGGAAATAAATTAGCAGACATCATCAGAAATAATATTGTATTTTCTAAAAGTGTATTATTCTTGCAAAATATTTTAAAGAATGAATAAAAATTCGTACGATTATGAGACAGAACCTTCTGCCCGCAGTTCTTTTCTTACTGTACTTTGCATACTCACTTTTATAGGAAGTGGCTGGGGTATTCTTAGCTCAGTATGGACTTTTAGCTCAGCATCCAAAACTGCTTCTATTTTTAAAGAAATCCGACAATCGAATAATGAATCAGCAAATATTGATTCCGCACAATTAAACCGGTCAAGAGCAAGATCTGCATTCGAAAAAAAAATGAAAACTTCTTTTTCTGACCTTCTTACTGCGGATCATATTCGAAAAAGTGCCATTGGCACTATAGTGGCTGCCTTATTTACCTTGTTAGGAGCCTTGCTGATGTGGCGTTTAAAGCGGATTGGTTTTTATCTTTACATCGCCGGCGTTTTAGTAGCGTTGATATTCCCTTTTTACTTATACAATAATAATTTTTTAGCGGCGGGAATGTCGGCTCTCAGCAGCTTTTTCGGCTTAATATTTATTGCTTTATATGCACTCAATTTCAAGTCTTTAAAAAGTAATTAAATGGAAGTTAGAGTAGTATCTTTTCGTTCTTCGGTAAATTTAGTGAAATAGGATTTTTATTTTTTTCAATAATGACTATTTTAGCCTTAGTAGTCTCTCAACAGAGCCACTTCTGTTTTCGAAATATTAAAAATCTTTCTCTGAAAGTATCTATTTTACTGAGTTGGGATTTTAAAATGGGTGTCCCAAAAGCATATATCGGCATATTTTTGAAAATAAAAGAAAATTAAATCTTGCGAACAGGAAATTCAAAAGAGCGTACTTCTTACTAAGGTAGGAAATTGAACAATATTGTCCGTTTAATAATTATCCATTTGCGAATGGACTGAATAGTTGTATAAATAACTTATTTGAATCTTGTTTTTTAAATAAGCAATTTCCGAAGGCCATAAAATTTGAGGCATCCCAACGCTGAAAACAGGAGGAAAGTATTCTGTAAAAATCAGCACTTCCTCAACAAACAAAAAACAAGCTGTTGATTTCCAATTAAAGAAAGATTTTGTAGTAGAAAAGGACATAATGTTTTGGTACCACAAACAGATATTTCGGAGTTTACACGATAGGCGAGATTCGGCTGATTCTTTATTTGGGAGCTATGATCAAACTAATAATTCTTTCATTAAATTATAAATCTTTCGATGCTAATTTTCAGGATAATGTTTATTGTTCCATAGGAACATTTTGTGGGTAGAAAATAGCTTTGAAAGTAGAAGTTCGTTCCATAGGAATGTTTTGTGCAATTTGTCTTATTTTAAAAGGAAATTATTCATCTAAAGTAATTCTTATGCCAAATACTCATTTCAAACTGTAAAATATCGCGCAGCACTTATATATAAAATGGAAAGGAAGATTTACATAAATATATGACCTGTATTTTTCAGCAGAATGATCACAAGCTGTTGCAAATAAATAGTATACATGAGCATTTTCTTATTCAAAAAGTCATGTACTTGTTGTAACACGCTATGTTCAAAATCAGGAGATGCATCGCCAATGCTATTTGAGGTAGAGTACGATGAGCAATATATTTTCACGGGACTCATTTAGCACAAAATGTTCCTACGGAACGAAAATTACAATATCTGTTTGCATCTCTTCCCACGAAATGTTCCTCTGGAACAGAGGAACAGAATTTCTATAGCACTACGAAAAAAGGATTAGCCGCTTTTCTTCCTGTACTTCCGCCAAAGTTTGATGATAGTTGATGTGATGGTTACTTGTCTGGAAAAATTACAACACAATTTTTAATTATTTCCGCCATTTTTTTTTATACTACACCATTTTTGGTTTCTGTTAATGAATAAATAATACGTAGTGTATAGTTGATTTAGAGCAACATTGGAGGCATATAAAAGACTACTAATATTAAAACAGTCATTATTGGAGAAAATAACAATTTTATTTCGAGTTTTCAGCGTTGGACACCTCAAATTTTATCCTCTTCACAAGAAAAGATCTATTGAGAGGCTTTTGCCCAGCGCAGGCCGGACAAACGGCCGGAGTTGATCGGGTTGTCCTTAAATTTTTTCTTTCCTTTTTTTCAAGAAAAAAAGAAAAGACAGATATTCGCTATAGTGGTGAAGCGCCTTAACTGGACAAACGTAGCAAAAAAATAGTTGTATAGAAGAAAAGCTATGAAATGCAGAAATAAACCTATTATCTTATTTCTATCACAATAAACCACCAGGGTTCGTTAAACTATATTTCTGAGTTTTTTCTAAGGTTAGCAACCCAACCTGATACCATTAAATGTAGCGCAGAATAATCTTTTTCCTGAAATTAAATTTAAAGGTAAAACGTTACTTGTATCGATTAATGTAACAAAGATTTAAAGAGTTGTTATTCCAGCAGAACAATTTATCTTCATTATTATTAAAATATTTTAATAACAACAAATAATCAATTGATGCTGATGGGAAAGGGGTAGGAGACACTTCAAAATAGAATGAACCCTTAATTAAAATTCTAAAATAAATTAAAAATTTAGTACTACATTTGCACCCAATTATTAAAATTATTTCATACAAATGCCTTATTTAACAACAGAAAACAAAGCAAAATACTTTGCAGACTTTGGT
>JBDTEK010000268.1:0-10672 GCA_039922575.1 Ginsengibacter sp. | reverse complement strand
AAGTTCATTTAGATCTTTTAAAAAACAAGGTGGTAATTCTTTTTTTCATAGGAATATTTTGTTATGTGGGTACCGAGCAAGGTGTGGCCAATTGGATTTCACAATTCCTTTTTGAGTATCACCAATACGATCCTCAAACCACAGGAGCCAAAGCAGTGGCCTATTTTTGGGGATTGATGACAGCAGGTGGTTTGCTTGGATTGGTATTATTGAAAATTATGGATAGCAAAAAAGTGCTTGTCATTTTTACCATACTGGCTATTATTTGCTTAAGCGTCGGATTATTTTCAGACGGCAAAACTGCTTTGGTAGCTTTTCCGATGGTAGGTTTTTTTGCATCGGTTATGTATCCCATTATTTTTTCGTTAGCATTAAATTCTTTGAAAGAACATCACGGTGCATTTTCCGGTATTCTTTTAACCGGCGTTATTGGCGGAGCCGTTATTCCTCTCATTATTGGTTGGATGGGTGATCACCTTGGGTTAAGATCGGGCATGTTTTTTATATATCTTACACTTGGTTATATTCTCAGCATTGGCTTTTGGGCAAAACCAATTATATCAAACAAAACAATTCAGTTAGGCCACCGGGAAGCGAAAAATCCAGATTGAAAATGTGGGGAATTTATTTCATTACAAAAAAGCTAAAATAAGATAAATGGATGAAAAATATCTTATCGGAATTGATCTCGGCGGCACAAATGTAAGAGCAGCCATTGTGCAGAACGGAACGATCAGTAGAAATTCTTCAATCCGGATCAACGGTTCAGGATCGGTGGATGAAGTGCTGGCTGATTTATACCGGCTCACCGATAGCCTGATAAACTCTTCAATAACTGCAATAGGCATTGGTGTGCCAAGCGTAGTAGATGTGAAAAAAGGAATTGTGTATGACGTGCAAAATATTCCATCATGGAAAGAAGTTGATTTAAAAAAGAGAATGGAAAACCGGTATCATCTTCCGGTATTGATAAATAATGATGCAAATTGCTTTGCGTTGGGTGAAAAATATTTTGGTAAAGGACGCCAGGTTCATTCAATGGTGGGGCTGGCGATTGGTACCGGATTGGGAGCCGGTATTATCATCAATGATAAATTGTATTGTGGTGCTAATTGTGGCGCCGGTGAATTTGGAGAAGTTGCCTATTTGGAACATAATTATGAATACTATGCAAGCGGGCAATTCTTTAAAAATTTGTATAAAAAAACAGGAGAGGAAGTTTTTCAAAAGGCGCAATCCGGCGATAAGACGGCGATTGATATGTTCCATGAATTTGGAACGCATATGGGAAATGCCATCAAAATGATTTTATATACTTACGATCCGGAATTGATCATTTTAGGAGGATCAATTCGTCATGCATATTCTTTTTATCAACAGATAATGTGGGAACGTATTCATACATTTTCCTATCCAAAATCGTTGCTCAATTTACACATCGAAATATCAGAATTAGAAGCATGCGGTGTATTGGGCGCGGCGGCTCTTTATTACGATAGTCAGCCTTTTCAATAGAGAAAAAATAAATAAAAGTCGCACAGAAACGTAGTTTAATTATGAGAAAAATTATTCAGTCTGCATCCTTCACATTTATATCTATGTAAGGGGCGAAAAGCGTAAATAGTGCTCCTTTTCCTTCTGCATTTGGCGATAAAATTCCGGATAGGGCATTTTTCGTATAGAAGTGCCACAACCACAAGGAGTAGACTTTAACCTATTCTTAGTGCTGTGATTTACCCACAGCAAGCTGCGAATTTTAAAAGCATTATTTTCCTGTTTGTACTGATTGCCTCGGCATTTCTTATTTTTGGATTTGCAACACGGCCATTGTGGGTTATTTCAAAGATTCGAGCTTCACCCTCCTGGACTCTTATTGTGCAGCTATCAGCATACTTTTTTTACAAAATTAATTTTTGTTGTTGGTTAAAAAGGAAAAGAAAATTGGTTTGGCAAAAAGAGTTTTAATCCTCTTCTCCAACTTAGTAGAAATTGTAATATTAATAGAACAACCTTGTTAATTTGTTACCACTAATCAATATGGATAGATCAATAATTCTTAAAGCTAAGTCATTCACGCTTTTATCACTTGCGCAGTATACTAAGATCATTTGGAATTCAATCTATATTTGCTAAAAGCATTTTATTTCGTGATTGACATATTACTTCACATAAAGGAAACAAAAAAGGAAGCAACTGCTTCCCTTTTTATTATTTTCAAAAATCAGATTAATAACTCCACAAATTCTGTTCGTAATTAAATATTTTTTCTTTAATATTTTCTCCTTCTAATAATTGTAGTATAGAATTATTTTTAAGCCCCATCTGCTGGTTTAAGAATTGATCATAAGGGTTTTCTAAAGTGCTTTTTATAATGCGGCCATAAAACATGCGACTTTCAAATAGTTCTTCCCAGCTCATACGTGCTCCATAATTTTTACCATTATAAACTTCATATTTGGCAAATATCGGGCGCATATCAGGATAATAAACCCAGAATAATTCTGTATCACCCAAATCAATTCCGGAAGAAGTAATTACACGCTTTACAGGAGCAATGCCTAAAATTCTCCAAAATAATCTCGAACTTTCTTTGTCAAAAATGACCTCTTCTTTAATCCTGAACTTATAAAAAGAATCCAGGTTTACTTCCGGAGTGGTTGTTTTATAACTTACCACATTTCCTAAAGAATCAGTAATCGGGACAGTAACAGGCTCACCGGAAACCACTTTTGCTACATCAGATACGGTCATTGGCGTTGTAAACCTATCATCAACAGCGCTAAACACAGTAACGCCTCCGTTGTCAGGCCCATCTTGTATCGCTTTGAAAAGGATGGAAATGAAACGCTGGTTTCCATTATCATCATCCGCGGAGTAGCGGAATGGTAGATTTATTTTTTCGCGTGTATCAATCTCGCGCCATATTTTTTGACGATAAACCGCATCATCTTCACGTAAATTTTCATACGCTAGCGGCGTCCTGTCTTTTACAAGGTTGCGCTCAATAGCATCATCGGGGCGAAGTGATTTTTTCACAATGGGGATAGGCAAACTGTCAATTTTAGGCGGAGCCATTACTACAGCAGTATCTACCTTGGCAGCAGGGTTAATGTTCGCCCTTGTTTTTGCATTGGTAGTTTTTTTTGTTGTGGTACGCTTGTGAACGGTACGTTTCTTTTTCGCTTGCGCATTTGCAGAATAACCCAATACTCCTAAACCAAGAGCAAGCATTAAGCATTTTACGATGATCGTTTTCATAATCTTTTTATATTTATTCTTTAGTATAGAATGAACCCAGGACCTGGAATTCCAATAACCGGTCCACCCGGGCCTTGTACTCTTACATTGTCGAAAGTTACACTAGTTCCTGGAATACACCTGGCTAAATGTGATGCAATATTTGCAAGACTGCCTCCTGAAATAGTTGATGATTGGGTACTTGGAAAATTAGCTCCTGAAAAATAAACAGTAGCACTTACAATACTGTAATGATATGCAAAATCAAAGTTCTTTAATTCAGCTCTTGCAAATTGTTGATTTTTGAACACAACTGATTGAACTCTTCCACCTTCGCTAGGCCCAACCATTAAAATCGGTGGTGGAATGTTTTTGATTCTAAACGGATAAGTGCTTGGCTTTCCGTCGGCATTAACGGTAATCGAAGCTGTTCCCGGCGAACTTACTCTAACATTGTATTTTCCTGGTCCGCCGGCTGAGCTTAATGAACCTCCAGACATGGACACTTTGGTTTTATCCCAACCTGTACCCGACGAGATTGTAATGGGATTGTCCACCCCAATATAAAATACATTCATTTTATCAAGCATTACTGCTGCTCCACCAGGTGTACCAACTGTATATTTCACAACCTGGGTTTTTGTTACCAGCTTATTATTTTCGTCTCTAAAAGTTACGTTTACATTTACTGAATGCTCGCCGGCACCACTTGCAGTGGTTGTATAAGTTCCTTGTCCGCCACTTACAGGCACGTTGCTTCCATTTATAGAGATACTTGGTGATGCAGAAGAACTATAAGCGCCTACACCTGCAGTAATCTGTACCTGTTGGCCGGGCATTAAGTAGTTAGAATTTTGTCCTACTAACACGCCTACCTGGTCCATGTGGACTTCTACTGCACCTATCTGATTATGGCAGTAGGTTACAATCTGACTTTCCGCATTCTTTACATTATTTTGAAACTTGCTAAGCATGGTTAATGCAGCTACAGTAGGCGTCATGTGAAAGAAAGATTGGGTAAAATCTAATTTTTTACCTTCCTGAGATACAGGTGGTATCGTATTGACCGGGAAGGTTTTTTCAAACTCTTTCTTTATTGCCGGATCTATTGCAAGCATCTTTACTTTATATTCTTCGAGTCTCTTACGTAATTCCTCGCCTTTCCCCTTAGTTTCAAATAATCTTGTAGAAGCATCCAGGTTGTCTTCTCTGTAATCTTCAACACTGTCTTTTTTAGTATCATCCCATCTCATTCTCAAATCAGCTCCGTGTTTCAAAGCTAATTTCAGGCTGTCTATGTACACCATCATTCCTTCAGAATATTGCTTCGCAAGCATTGCTTTAGGTTCCCAAACCTTCGCCTTTTCCATAGATTGAGGTTCAGTTAATTTAGCTTCAAGGGATTTATATAATGTTTCATTAGATGCACCGATATTGTTGTTAGAAGTTACTAAACTATTATTTACAACTTTAAATGCGCTAATTACCTCGTTGGATACATTCAGGGCAAGTATAGCGGTAAGTACAAGGTACATTACGTTGATCATCTTTTGCCGCGGGTCTCTAGGTAGTCCTGCCATAGTTATTTATATTTTTACTGTTAGTTTTTTGAATCTGGATTATATATTTTATTATTGTCTTCCCTGCATTGCGCTTAGCATATTGCCATAAACCTGATTTAATTTTCCCAGGTTATTAGCTAATGTGCTTATTTGCTCTTTAGTTGATTGCGCGTCTTCCACCGTAGAAACCATCACCTCACTTGCTTTAGCCATTTTTCCATAAAAATTATTTAATGCTTTCAGGTGATTATTGCTTTCATTCAATTCCACTTCATATATAGTATTCAATGAACCAAGATTTTTGGTAAGAACTTCCACCTGGTTGTGAAATCCTTTGGCGCTATCAGCGGCACTATTAAAGTTGCTCATGGTATTTGCTGAATTTACAAAAGCATCTTTCATTAAACCTAATGCATTATTCGCTTCTTTTGTTTTAGCGGAAAAATCTGTTGTTGACTTTACTACATCACCTACTTCACCAAGCTGGGATACTGTAGTTCCTAATTTTTGAAAATTATCTCCCAGCCTTTTCATATTAGCAGGAGTAATATCAGCTTCCATCAGCATTTTATCCATTGACTGTAAAGCAGGATTACCGACAACAGCGGCTACAACAGGCTTATCTTCATTTACTGAAGTATGCTTCGGGTGCGCCTGTGGCCTTACCCACTCAATTACAGCGTATACAAAAAAGATAGCGGTTTCAGTCCACATGCCAATAGTTAGCATGGTATCAGCATAAGACTGGTGTGTTAGCTTTGCCCAGGCTGCAAAAATAACTACTGCTGCGCCGGCGCTAACTAATACATCTACGAGGGTTAAAAAATTTCTTCTGGGTTGTTGGGACATGGGAATTAGAATTTAGATTGTTTTATTTGATTTTTATTTTTTTTATTTTGATTATTAAGTTTTTACAATAAAATGCCCATATTAAATAATCATGATAATTATTAATACAGGCAGTAAAATGTTGAACTAAAAATTTATTCGATGCTGTTTTAATTTATTTTTTACCTTTTTTGCTTGTAGAAGGAGGAAGATCAATTACACAACGGAAACCGATGTAAGATTTTGAAGTATCCTGGTATTCATATGCTCGTGTACTTGTTTGCAGAAAATATCCTACATCCTTCCAGCTACCACCGCGTATCACTTTGCGCTTCATACGTGGCGGATCCTGATCTTTTGCGTTATATCTTATATCAGGGTTCATATCATGCTGAAAATTGTATCCGCCTTCATAATATAAAGAAGAAGTCCATTCTGCTACGTTGCCCGCCATATTATATAATCCGAAATCATTAGGCCAGTATGCATCTGCTCGCACTGTATAAAAACCTCCATCTTCCGGATAATTTCCTCTGCCAGGTTTGAAATTGGCCAATAAACATCCTTTTCTGTTTCTTAAATAAGGACCTCCCCAGGGATAAGGAGCCTGAGACCTGCCGCCCCTTGCTGCATATTCCCACTGGGCTTCTGTTGGTAAACGGAATGGGGATTCAGTAGCCCTTTTATGGTCATTTAAATATGAGTTTAAATAAGTAGTTCTCCATTCACAAAATGCTGTTGCCTGTTTCCAGTTCACACCTACAACCGGATAATTTCCGAAAGCAGGATGGCTGAAGTATTGTTTAGCCATCGGTTCATTATAAGAGTAAGTAAAATCTCTTACCCAGCACAAAGTATCAGGATAAACGGGAATATCATACTTCACAATAAACTTACCACGCGGAACATTCGCGTTCTCACGCCTGGCAGCTTCTTTAAAATCAAATATTTCTGAATGATAAACTATCTTAAGCGGGTCTAATTCTTTCTTGCCAAAAATCCTATTGTCTGGAGTAACGATCATTGCGTCTATCTTCTCCATCGTCGCTTTATCGTTCCATTTAATGGTGGCTACTTTTTTCCAGTCTAAGTATTCGTTACCATCCTGCCCTTGCTTTACATATCCCAACAATTTACCTGCAATTGAATCTGTTACCCATTTAGTAAACTGGCGATACTCATTATTAGTGATTTCTGTGGCATCCATCCAGAACCCACTTATAGAAACCTGCTTATTTCTGGCAGTAAATGCATAGTTCACATCTTCATCGCTGGGGCCCATATGAAAGGTACCGGGTGGAATGTAAACCATACCGGGGGGCTTAGGCAAAATATATTTGCCAGATGGAGCAATGCCATGCACCTGTCCATCATTAGGAAGGCCTTTTGACTTCCCGAATTTACCACAACCGGATAAAATAATAGCTAGGATAGCTATGATAGCGAACAACGTGTTCTTCATTGTTTTTAACTTTGAGGTTACGGACAAATGTAATATTTATTTGAAATAATATTTTGTTTTCTTCGGTATCTAATTTTAAAAGTACCGATTGCCAACAGTATCAAACGAGATAATATTTTAATTATTGTAAAAAAGGTGTCAAATATTTTTGATTAGTTGTAAAAAACAAAATATGAAAACGAGAATGATTAGTAGAATAAAACTACGATAAAACATCTTACAAAGATGAGACAAAGAAAAGTAATTATCAAAAAACTCCGTTAAAGATATTCACATTTTCATTTTTTACCTACAAATATTTTTCGAAAAGATATTTTGAACACTTTGACTTTATTGTTTGCCATGTGATTATCTTTATTATACTTAAAAAAATAAATTATGAATAAAAATATACTCTCATGGAAAATTAATATTTTGACGAACAAATTCAGAATGTTCGCAGTCTTAATCATTCTGTCAACTGTCTCTTTTTTTTCAGCCCAGGCTCAGAGTAATGTATCCAGACTTTCAGCATCACATTTGAAACTGGTAAAGACAGTCAAAATTAATTCCCAAACCCAGCAAGCAATTAAAGACGTTACCCCAAACGCAATCTATTCAAATGTTACCAACTACGTGGGATTTTATCAAAATGAAGGTGCGGCTGTTCAGGGAACCAACACTATAACCACACTTGTAGCTGACAGTCTCAGTTTATCTGGCACTCCTCCATTTTCTATTGGTTCATTTTCATTTTCCGTAGGAAACGGAAATACAGTAGATGTATCGGCAAGTCCGCTCATTCGTTTTTATGCTACTGATGGATTAAATGGTGGCCCGGGAACAGTAATAGCCGGATACAATTTTGATCCGATAAGTTTTACTGCGGAATCCATTAATATTTTCACAGGAAACGTAACTCCTTTTATGATCACCTCCAAAGCAATCTGGGCAGGAATCACTTTTGACAATAATTTTGGAGCTACCGGAGCCACTATAACCCAACTTAACCTTCTTGGCCAGGGAATATTTGATCCGGTTGATAAGGGATCCAGTGAAGACGGCTTTTTTCAAACCGATTTGGCAGGTGATTTTGGTTCAGGAAATCCTGCAGGAGCAGTCTATGATTTTGGTGGGTCCCCGGTGGCTAATTTCGGATGGGAAATTGTTTCGTCAATTCCATTGCCCGTTACTTTTAATGACTTCAATGTGAAGGTTAACGGTCAAAGCAATGTGTTAACCTGGAAAACCTCACAAGAAACAAATTTAAATTACTTCGAAATAGAGCGTAGTGATAACGGAACTGATTTTTCAAAAATAGGGAAAGTAAAAGCTGCCGGCAATAGTAATTCGACAATCGAATACAGATATAACGATGAAAATCCAAGTGGCGGAATCAATTATTATCGTTTAAAAATCGTAGATATAGATAATACTTCACGGCTAAGCGAAATAAAAAGCGTAAGGAATTCTTTTTCAAATTTTACAATCTATCCTAATCCCGCAAGCAGCCAATTAATTACAGAAATAACTGCTATTAAAGAAAACAATGCTGAATTGAGCATTTCCGATTTACAAGGCAGAAAAGTTTACAGTGCACAGATTAAAATTTTACAAGGGATTAATAAAATTCCAATTGACGTAAGTAAATACTCGCAGGGAACATACTATTTGAGATTTAAATTGGGTAATATTAATTATACAGGCAAATTCAGTAAACTTTAGCAGTTGGCAGTTGGAGGGAAACGGATACCCCCAGTGAACTGTGAGGAGGAGGAGGACGCATGCGAAGTTGGCAGTGAAAATGGGGAAATGGTTTACTGCTAGTTGAATGCTAACAGCTGATTAGTGATAACTCATAACTGATAGCTGATATCGCCTTAGGAAGAATAGTATTCTTTCATCTCCCTTTGCACTAAAGCACAATAGAATTATCAAAGTTGAACATTTACACTTCAACGCCCTATATTTTCAAATCGAATGTTGGCTTTGTTACTACTTTGTAATCCATTGTTTTGGAAGTCCAACTTTTTTCAGCATTTCGTTGGCTTTCGCCAATTTTTCGGGAAACAGAATTTTGTCGTCAAATTTATTCAACGATTTGTCAATCTTTACGATTGGAATTTTCCATTTCTTTAATTCGTTTATTATTTTCATCTCTTTAATTTTATTCGTTTAAATTATGATTTTCGTCTAACTAAAAAACCATCATATTCTATACAGATTTTGAATTCTTCCCAATCATCGCTAACCTCACCTAAAATTTCAAAATCAGTTGTTACTTCTTTTAAAAATTTTGATATACCCATTCTGTATAATCTGGTTCTTGCTTTTGTACTTCCAGTTGCATAAATCCAGGCGTTGTGCACCACCTACCAGAAATACTATTACACCTTAACAGAAAATAGAGTTTCTAAATATAGAAACATAAAGTATCTTTGCTGAAAAGAATTCAGTTGAAACATTTTCAGACACGATTTTTAGAAGAAGCAGACAAATTTATTGCTACTCTTGCAAGGAAAGTATTTTATAATATTGACGTTGCCGAACAAAGTAATGACCCGAAATTATTTAAAAAGCTTCAAAAAGAAATTTGGGAATTTAGAACAAAGTATGATGGAAATGAAATCCGCTTACTTGCGTTTTGGGACAAAGACGATGAAAAAGAAACACTGATTTTTGCAACACATGGCTTCCTAAAAAAAGTTGACAAAGTGCCTAAAAACGAAATTGAAAGGGCAATCAATATCAGAAAAAAGTATTTTGAGAACAAACATAAAAAATAATATTATGGCAAAGACAGCAATAAAATCATACTCACTTGCCGAAATGAAAGACAAATATATTGGCAAGCCAGGCACAGCGGACAGAGATGAATACGAATACGAACTTCGCATGGACGTTTTAGGACGAATGATAAAAACTGCAAGACAAGAACGTAACTTGACACAAGAACAATTAGGCGACCTTGTCGGCGTTCAAAAAGCACAAATTTCTAAACTTGAAAACAGTGCAAACAGTGCGACTATTGATACAATTTTAAAAGTATTTAAAGCACTCAAAGCTGACATTCATTTTAATGTAACACTTGAAGACAAACATTTACAGCTTTTGTGACGAACCGGCGAATGCACAACATTGGGTTTGACTGCTATGCTGACAGACGAATAAATTCTCATCTTTTTGTCCGCTATCAGCAGCGGTTTTTATTGACGGATTTTTTTTCAATTTTCGTTCGTAATTTGAATTTTAATAATTTTAATTGGGGTGACGGTTGGGCCGGACGGGCAATGAATACCAGCACAACAGCAAGCCCTGGACGTTAGGATATTTGTCGATAAAAGCATAAACAGTTGCCACTACTGTAGCCAACACTTTTTCACTATCACCATTGTTTGAAATTACTTTGTCGTTGATATCACCAGCTTCAATATCCTTGTCACCAAAAGCCAAGTTATATAAATCTTTAAGATTTGTTGATTGGCATCTTACCAATTTATGAATAAGCCCCTTTGTTTCCTTCGCTTACAAACTCAAAAGTCATCATTTTGTCACTCGAAGCCAAAGCATATTTCGGTAATTTCATTCTTGTGCCAATATCATT
>JBDTEK010000267.1:0-4130 GCA_039922575.1 Ginsengibacter sp. | reverse complement strand
AAACAATTCAACAATAAAACAATAAAACAATCCAACAATAAAACAATTAATCAATTCGTAAACCATTAAACTCTTCTTATTATTCTTTATGAAAATAATTGACATCAAAGTACTTCGCGGTCCAAACTACTGGAGCGTTAGACGACCCAAATTAATTCAAATAAAACTTGATCTTGAAGAACTGGAGCACATCCCTACCAATAAAATAGACGGGTTTAAAGAAAAACTGGAGGTGCTTTTGCCCTCACTTTACGAACACCGTTGCAGTGAAGGTGTACCTGGCGGCTTCCTTTCCAGAGTGGCCGAAGGTACCTGGATGGGACATGTAATAGAACATGTAGCATTAGAATTGCAAACACTTGCCGGCATGGATATGGGTTTTGGAAGAACGCGCGGAACGGGAAAAGAAGGAGAATATTTTGTAGTGTTTGATTACATGGAAGAAGATGTGGGAGTGTTTGCCGCTAAGTCTGCTTTCAACCTGGTAATGCATTTATTAAATGGCACACCTTACAACCTGGAAAAAGATGTTCAGCAAATGAGGGAGCTTAGAGAAGATACCCGGTTGGGGCCTTCCACAGGAAGTATAGTAGAGGAAGCGGTAAGAAGAGGGATTCCATACATCCGGTTAAACAAGCAAAGCCTTGTTCAACTTGGTTATGGAGTTCACCAAAAAAGAATTCGCGCCACCATCGCAAGTACTACATCGTGCATAGCGGTAGATATTGCCGGAGATAAAGAAGAAACAAAAAATCTGCTTTCTGCCGCAGAAATTCCTGTTCCGAAAGGAAGATTAATTTACAGTGAGGATACTGTTGATGATGCTATTTCTGCCGTAGGATATCCCATGGTATTCAAACCCTTAAATGGCAATCATGGAAAGGGCGCTACTACTAACATCATCAACCGTGAACAAGCGGAAACGGCCTTAGAGGCGGCAAGGGAATATTGCAAATATGTCATTTGTGAAAAATATATTACGGGGTATGATTTTAGAATACTCGTAATCAACTATAAATTTGTTTGCGCTGCGTTGCGTACACCCGCGTCTGTGAAGGGAGATGGCGAACATAACATTCAATGGCTTACGGATGAAGCCAATAAGGATCCACGCCGGGGCTATGGTCATGAAAAAGTATTGACGCAAATAAAGATAGACGGCTACACAAAAAAAATGCTCGATGATAAGGGTTATGATCTGGCAACCATTCCTCAGAAAGGGGAACTGGTTTTATTAAAACCAACCGCCAACCTTTCTACCGGAGGCACTTCTACAGATGTGACGGATAAAGTTCATCCCGTAAATATTTTTCTTGCAGAACGGATCTCAAAGATTATCGGATTGGATATTTGCGGAATTGATGTAATGGCAAACGACCTAAAAACTCCTCTATTTGATAATGGTGGCGCTGTATTGGAAGTAAATGCTGCGCCAGGTTTTAGAATGCATGTAGAACCCGCTGAAGGAATTGCAAGGAACGTAGCAGAACCTGTTATTGATATGCTTTTTCCGCGTGGGCATACAGGTAGAATTCCTATAATTGCTATTACTGGTACTAATGGGAAAACCACTACCAGCAGGCTCACAGCCCATATTTGCAGAACCGGAGGGCATAAAGTAGGATTTACAACCTCTGATGGTGTTTATATCCAAAATCAGATAATGATGAAAGGGGATTGCACAGGTCCCAAAAGTGCTGAATTTGTGCTGAAAGACCCTACCATTGATTTTGCAGTGTTGGAATGTGCCAGGGGTGGAATTCTTAAAAATGGACTGGCTTTCCAGAAGTGCGATATTGCGATCGTTACCAACATCAGTGCAGACCACATTGGATTGGGCGGAATAGAATCTGTAGAGCAAATGGCAAAAGTAAAAGCGGTATTACCCGAAACAGTAGTAAGAAATGGATATGCAATTTTAAATGCCGATGACGACCTTGTTTATGGAATGAAAGAAAACCTTGACTGTAAAGTGGCTCTTTTCAGTATGGATGAAAATAACAAGCGGATAAAAAAGCATTGCAATCGCGGAGGTATTGCAGCAGTTTATGAAAATGAATATGTTACCATCATGAAAGGAAACTGGAAAATAAGAGTAGAGAAAGTGAATGAAATTCCCATAACTTTTGGAGGTAAAGCCACTCATAATATTATGAATTCGCTGCCTTCTGTATTGGCGTGTTATTTAAGCGATATCGGGCTTGAAGACATCAAACTCGGACTCCAAACGTTTATTCCGTCGCCGGTACAAACTCCAGGGCGCCTCAATTTATTTGAATTTAAAAATTTCAAATTCTTGGTTGACTTTGCTCATAACCCTGCCGGCTTAAACTTGCTGTGCGATTTTGTAAACAAATTAGACAGCACCTATAAAGTGGGAATTATAAGCGGCACAGGCGATAGGCGTGATGATGACATAAGAGAAATAGGAAGAATAAGCGCAAAAAATTTTGATGAGATCATTATTCGCCAGGATAAAAATATGCGTGGCCGTACACCGGATGAGATCGTGAATTTGTTAGTAGAAGGAATTTATGAAGAAAAAGGGCAGAACATTCCATTGACTATTATACATAAAGAAAAAGAGGCCATTATGTACGCTTATAAAACCGTAAAACCAGGCGCTATTATTACCATAATGTGCGATGTAGTGCCCGATGCGCTTGAGTTTATCAAAAAGTTGAAGGAAGACGAAAATAAAGAAAATGAGGTATTCTGATCTTCGAAATAGTTTGCTGTAAAAATTTCTGATTTCTATTTTGAAATTTTAAATGGTTACCCTTACTTTTGCACTCCTTTGTCCCATAGTATAAGGGCAGTACAACAGATTTTGATTCTGTATGTCGAGGTTCGAATCCTCGTGGGACAACAAAGTAGGGCAAATTGATGGATTTCGGTTTGCCCTTTTTTATTTTTAGAAGATTTTCCCCTGATTCAGACTAATACTTGTACTAAGCACCTTAGATTTTAAAAGAACAAAGAGGCCAATTGCCGAAACCATTTATTCCCACTTATCTTTTGCTTTAGCATCCGCTTTCGTTTGCCATTGCATATTGGAAGGACAATCACAACCGCCGCGCTTCAAGGGAATAATATGATCAATTACATAACCCGGCCTTCCATGCCGGTAACCCGTTTGCACTTTAAATTGATAAGTTGCTGAACGATTTCTTTCAATTTTTCCATTAGCGTCTCTTTTTGCCACGAAAGAATACCTGGGGCCTTTAGAAAACGTAGGTTTGCGGGTAGAAGTAGTTCCGTAAAAACGATTGGTTCTATTTCCTTTATACCGCTTGTCCGGAGTTCCATCTTTTTTAAGATGTGAAGATGAATTGGAATTATAAGTGTAGCTACGCGTGGAAGAAGAGGAAGAATAACCGGAAGGGCTGCTCGAATAGCTACTTTTATTCTCTTTATACCTCCTATCCGGAGAGCCGTCTTTTTTATAATGCTGCGCAAATAAACCATTGGCACATATAAAAAAAAGGAAACAAATTAGTAATGGAATTCTTTTCATTCAGTGTGATTTAAAATGTAAATATTTTAACTACTCTTTCATAATCCTATCTGTCTCAGTCAACGCCCTCTTTATATTCGATTTCATTTTCAAAATCTTTCTTCACAAAAAAAATTAGGGTCTTTCACTTCCAATTCAATCCATTGAATAGATGATATCGAATTATCATAAAGAAAATTACATTCATATTTAACTGTTTCGTCAAATTTTAATTCGGGAACAGCTTGTTCCCATATTGTATCTGACTGATTTTCATTAGTTTCCAATTTGCGCACAAGTTGTGCGCAAATTGAAGCGTTTTATAAAATGAATAAAATAGTTTGCAATATCTAAGATTATATGCCGAAAATCCGCCCATTTCCGGAAACTCTGTCTTCAAATCTTTGCTTAATTGATTAATAAGCCCGCTTCCCCCTTTGGCATTTTCTTGTTTTTCTTCGATTTGCCTACCCATATCCCAATACAATAATATCAACTGACTGTTTATTGCCAGCGCCGCTTTTATCTGGCTTTGCTGAATTTTAGATTTCAAATCTTTCAGCCAGTTTTTGTACTCAGTGTTTTGAATAATACTCATTTTGTTTTTCCTTTTAAAAAAATTGAATTCTTCTAC
>JBDTEK010000266.1:0-10214 GCA_039922575.1 Ginsengibacter sp. | reverse complement strand
TTTAGTTATCAGTTTAACGAATAACCCCAAGAATATAATTGGGAAAAAAAAGTGAATAAATAATTGAATTCTGCTGTATTTTGATGTTACCATTTTTGATTCTGAATAAAAACCGGGTTATCATTTTTAAAAATTCTGCCGGACAAAGGTTTAGGATAATTTTTATATTTAGAATAGTTTTTTGGAACTCTTATGGGATGCACTCCTCCGGTGGCCCTTAGTAATTTATTAAAATAATAAAAGCCAAATATGTCAACTTTTAATCAGTTAGTGCGGCGTTTTTATTTTTAAAGTAAAGGGATGAAAGCCTTTTCTGGCCGTGTTTTATGCGGGATGGAAATAATCCTTCGTATTTTTCGTTTATTATTAGCTTTATGTTTATTAAAACTTTATTCATGAAAATATTTTTTTCATTTTTTCTTTCCATTATCTTTTTCTGGGGTAATTCTCAAACGCCAACGCTAAACTTGCCAAAAGATGCCAAAATTGAAGGTTCTGTGATAGATATGCGAACCAAAGAACCGAAAGCAAATGAGTTGGTTATTTTCAAAAGTCAAAAAAATAAAAATGAATACCAGGCAATAAGCGATGACAGTGGAAAGTTTGAAACACGTGTTCCCACCGGCGATAAGTATGATATTTTTATAATGGGTTTTAAGGATACCATAAGTCAGAATGTAATGGATATTCCTGCCCTGGGGCCTAATTCTTACTATAAAGAGCCCTTTATGGTGAATCTTGAATTTGATCCTCCTAAAACCTTTGTGCTTGAAAATGTAGAATTTGATTTTGGCAAATCAACCCTTCGCACACAATCCTTCGGCACGCTTGATGATCTTGTAGATTATTTAAAAAGAAAGCCACATGAGCGCATAGAAATTGGTGGCCATACAGATAATGTAGGAAGCGATGCTAAGAATTTAACGCTGTCATTAGAAAGGGCAAAATCCATAGTTTCTTATTTAACAGCAAAAGGAATAGAGAGTGAAAGGCTTGTGGCCAAAGGTTATGGCGCTGAGGAACCTATTGAAGAAAACACGACAGAGGAAGGAAGGCAAAAAAACAGGAGGACGGAAGTGAAAATTTTGGATCAGGAGAATTAGAATTTAAAATCAGGAGAATATATCGAAGCAAAGGATTAAAAATTAATTTTTTATCGCCGTTTCCTTATTTTTTAAAAAACGTTCTTTAATTAAGTTAAGTTGATTATTTGTAAGCCTGGAAGTTTTTGCAATCACATTTACAAAATAATCTACTTCTTCCGGATCTGACGGGCATCCTACATTGTTACCTGTTTTTCCTGCATCATTGATCATTCTTGAATCTGCAAGTAATTTTCCATTTTTATCAAGAATAAACCAATAAGGAATTCCCTGGTTATCACCATGATATTTTGTTCTTAATTCGTTTGCTCCCGGATTTTCAAGCTCTTTTTTGTCCTTGCTTTCATCTACCGTTAAGTGCTTTATTACATAATTATTATCGAAGAATTTTTTTACTTTTTCATCATTGAGGGCTGCGTCCATTTTGTGGCACCAAACACACCATGAAGCATGAAAAATGATCAGGATATTCTTATTAGATTTTGCAGCCTCTTTTTGAGCTGTATTGACGATCTCATTTGCAGATAACGGCTTCGTTTGGGCCTTCGCATTAGAGTGCATAGCGAAAGTAAACAGGCATAAAGTAAATAGGTTGTGCGCTTTCATTTTTTGTATCTCAGGTTTGAAAATAAATGTACGCATTTTCAATTTATAGAATTTAGTTCTTCAAAAAAAATATCTCTTTCATTCCACATCGTACATTTGCCCACGTATGACATCATCTTTTTTTACTTATAACAAAGCGAAAGTTTTACAGGCATTGCGCTATCATTTTATCAGCAGGCGCGAAATTAAACTGATGATTATACTTGTAAACATATTCGCTATCTTTTCTGCAGTACTTTATTTTACGAATAAGGTTTCTCCATTTGCTTTTTTAATAAGCTCAGCGCTTTGGTTTATTTTAATGGTTTCATTTTGGTATGTGCTCCCTCATATTATTTATAGAAAGGCTTCCACTTTTAAAGATAGGTTTAGGGTGAGCTTTGAAGATCAACACATGTTTTTAGAAAATGAAAGAGGTAGCAGAAGCTGGCCGTGGACAGCATTTGGCAGTTTTATAGAGAGCCCTTATTTTTTTTATTTGTATTTTGATAGCCGTTCTTTTTTCCTGATACCAAAAGAGGCTTTTGAAAAAGAAAAGCTGCATGATGTAAGAGTATTTCTCCATGAGAAAATTAAGAAGTAAGAATATTTTTCTTGAAGTGATGCAATTTCAAATCATTATTGTCCGGCAAAAAAAAGGCAAAATCTACAAAACTCTTTCTGATAGAAAGGGTAAATTTCTCTGTGGCATGAAAGTGGGGAGGCGGGTAATTTCAAATAAAAGGTTAAAAAGTCAGTTTCTTTTCCATAATAAAATGAGGGAGAGATACTTCTGTAAATTCATTTCCTGAGATTTTGTAACCTAATTTTTCATAAAAGCCAATCGCTGATTTTCTGGCGTGCATTGTCATTTTTTTGAATCCCCGGTCGCGCGCTACATTTTCAGCGTAATTCATTATGGTTGCGCCAATTCCTTTTCCTTGTAAACTATTTTGAACTGCCATTTGCCGAAGTCTTACTACATTTTTATCTACACGTGTAAGGAGGCAGCATCCCAGCATTTCTTCTTCATCAAAAGCGCCAATTAAAATATCATTTTTTTCATTATCCAGGTCTTCTTGTTTGAAAAAAAGATTAAGTGGTTCGCGTAAAATTTCCTTACGCAAATTGATCATCTGTTTATATTCATTTGTGCCGTGGTCTATTTGTTTAATTGGCATAAAATAAAAGAAAAATTTGTAAACTGAATAAAGCTACAAATTTTATTTTTTACAGGGCATAAACCATGGGTAAAAATAAAATCAGGTTTATTAAATCAGGTATCTGGAATACAAAATCGGGTGTACTTGTAGGAGTAATATGCATTCCGTATTTAACTGATTGGTTGAATTTAGCATTTTCACATTTATTGATTTTCGTATTTTTTGTGATTGAAATAGTTATTATTTTTTTTTATTACAAAAAGTATATTTTTGTAGCCGTATTAACTAAACTTTACAATCATGCAAGACATTGCAACAAGAGTAAAAAAAATCATTGTTGACAAGTTAGGAGTTGATGAGGCTGAGGTAACGCCGGAAGCTTCATTCACTAACGATTTAGGTGCCGATAGTCTGGATACCGTAGAACTGATTATGGAATTTGAAAAAGAATTCAATATTTCTATACCAGACGAACAGGCTGAAACCATAACCACGGTGGGCCAGGCAGTAGCATACCTTGAAGAACATGCTAAGTAATCAATCTTATTTAACTTTGCAGGCAAGCTTATGGAATTAAAAAGAGTAGTTGTAACAGGACTTGGGGCCATAACGCCATTGGGTAAATCGGTTCCTGAATTTTGGGAAGGTTTGATCAATGGTGTATCGGGCGCTGCTCCCATAACGCAATTTGACAGCGCTAAATTTAAAACCAGGTTTGCCTGTGAAGTAAAAGATTTTGAACCTACAGATTACCTTGAGAGAAAGCAATCACGCAAGCTCGACAGGTTCGCCCAGTTTGCTTTAATAGCAAGCGATGAGGCGGTTAAGGATGCGGGCATTACTGATGAAAACGTAAATCACGATAGGGTAGGCGTTATTTTCGCCAGCGGCATTGGTGGTATTACTACTTTTCAGGACGACGTAATGGAATTTGCCCGTGGCGATGGCACCCCGCGTTTCAATCCCTTCTTTATTCCTAAAATGATATTGGATATTGCCGCAGGGCAAATATCAATACGATATGGCTTTCGAGGCCCCAACTTTGCCGTAGTAAGCGCATGTGCCAGCAGTACCAACGCCATCATAGATGCATACGATAATATTCGTTTGGGAAGAGCCGACATTATTCTTACCGGAGGAAGTGAAGCAGTTATTGCCGAAGCAGGAGTTGGTGGTTTTAATGCCATGAAGGCGCTTAGCGAAAGAAATGATGACCCAGCTACAGCTTCAAGGCCTTTTGATAAAGACCGCGATGGTTTTGTGATAGGCGAAGCAGCAGGCGTATTGGTTCTGGAAGAACTGGAACACGCCAAAGCAAGAGGAGCAAAAATTTATTGCGAAATAGCCGGAGGAGGTGCTACTGCTGATGCCTACCATATTACAGCACCGCATCCCGAAGGATTAGGCGCAAAAAATGTAATGCACGTAGCATTGGATGATGCAGGCATGCAGCCTGAAGATATTGACTATATCAACGTGCACGGTACTTCTACTCCATTGGGAGATATTGCGGAAACCAAAGCAATTTTAAGCGTATTCGGCGAAAAAGCTTATGATTTAAATATTAGTTCAACAAAATCTATGACGGGACATTGTCTTGGAGCAGCCGGAGTTATTGAAGCGCTTTCATGTATTCTTGCCGTTACCAAAGATGTGATACCACCTACTATCAATCATTTTACTGATGATCCGGAATTGGATCCAAAGTTGAATTTTACCTTTAATAAAGCGCAGAAAAGAGAAGTAAACGCCGCCTTAAGCAATACTTTTGGATTTGGAGGACATAATGCTTCTGTAATTATTAAGAAGTATAAGCCTTAAATTAGCTATAAATATTTTTTATGGAAAATAATACAAATATTTCTACTATTGAAATGGAAACATTTCTTTCCAGGAGGCTTGGTGAAAAGGAGTCGCAGGAAGTCATGGAATATATTAACACCGAAGTAGATAAACAGGTAGCATTAAAAATAACGGAATCAAAAAATGAAACCGCGCTCTGGCGAAGTGAAATGAAGAATGATTTCGCCACAAAAGAAGATGCTGTTTCTTTGGAAAAAAAATTAATAAAAAGAGTTTCCGCCGTTGAAGGCACTTTAATCCTTTGGGGATTTGTTTTTTGGTTTACCCTTATTATAGCTATGTATGTAATTTTTAAATTCATACACTAAGTATTGCTCGTTTAGCATGCCAATCTACTCCATTACATTTTCATAGTTGATTGGTGTGTATTGCTTAATAGAAAATTGAATTGAAATTTTATTTTCATAACTTTAAGCCTACATATATCCGGAAATTCAGCAAAATCCAAAGTGTGTCATCCATCAGAAATATTTTTTTATCTAAAAATGAAAAGGAATTCAGGAAGCAGCTTCGTAATGTGCTTGGTTTTACTCCCGGTAAAATAAAACTGTATAAAACCGCGCTCAGCCACCGTTCGGTAAGAGAAGGTGCAGATGAAAATAATGAACGTCTTGAGTTTTTAGGAGACGCCATCATAAGTACCATTGTTGCTCATTATCTTTTTATGCGCTATCCATATAAAGACGAAGGTTTTTTAACTGAAATGAGAAGCAAAATGGTGAACAGGAACCAGCTCAATGATATTGCAGTGAAAATCGGGCTAAAAAAAATTACTTTATACAACCGTTTCGATAATTCTTTAAAAGTTTCTCAAATATTTGGAAATACTTTAGAAGCGCTTATTGGTGCTGTTTATTTGGACAAAGGATACGAAGGCACTCAAAAATGGGTAGCTCAGCAAATTATTAATCCACATTTATTTATGCAGGATCTTGAAAATCTTGACATTAATTTAAAAAATAAATTATATGGATGGGCGAATAAAAATGGTAAAACGCTTGAGTTTGAGACCCTGGATGAAAAAATTGAAAATGGAAGAAGGTTATTTACCATCGGGGCGATGATAGATGGTGAACTGGTTGCTGAGGCAAAAGCTTATAATAAAAAGGATGCCAGTCAGGTTGCAGCTCAGATTGCGGTGGAGAAATTAAAGATATAGAATTAATATTTCATGGAAAGAAAACACGATTTTTTTTATTATAAAAATGTCGGTTCATTAAAACATTTTTTATTAAAAGCTATTGCTATCTGGTGAAAACTTTTTAATATAGCGGGAGTTCGATCCGCCAAAAAAATTAAATTCACATGAAATTTGGAATTATTGGAAGTGGTAGCTGGGGTACTGCTCTTGCGAAAATATTAACGGATAATAAAAACAAGATAAATTGGTGGCTTAGAAGCGATACCAATATCAGTAGTTTCAAAAGCCGTAGCCACAATCCGCAGTATTTGCGTTCTGCGTTTTTTGATACAGCCCTTATCAATTTCTCTACCAATGTAGAGGAAGTTATCAGCAACAGCGATTGTATTGTAATTGCCGTCCCGTCTGCATTTACGGCTGATGCATTAAAGGGATTATCAAGAGATATTTTTAAAGGGAAAAAAATTATTTCTGCGGTGAAGGGAATTCTTCCTGAGCATAATTTGTTATTGAATGAATTTTTAAAAAACAAATTCAATGTGGAGTTAGAAGATTATTTTACGGTTCTGGGTCCATGCCATGCGGAAGAAGTGGCGGCTGAAAAACTGTCCTATCTTACTTTTTCGGGCATTAATGAAAAGGAAACAGGAGACATAGCCCTCTGTTTTAAGACGCCCTATTTAAATACGCTGCACAATACAGATATTTTTGGGGTGCAATATGCGGCAGTGCTCAAAAATATTTATGCAATTGGTTCCGGCATTGCGCATGGATTAGAATACGGTGATAATTTCCTGAGTGTTTTTATTGCTAATAGCGCTGATGAGATGGCGGGTTTTTTGAGGAAAGCAGGAATTCAAAATGTAGAGGTAGGAACATTAGAGCATACAGCGAAAACCAAAAATCAAAATCGGACCGTAACCAACTACGCTGCCTCAGTCTATTTGGGCGATCTTTTAGTAACGTGCTATTCACCTTATAGCCGAAACCGCACTTTTGGCAATATGATCGGAAAGGGCTATTCTGTGCAGTCTGCACAATTAGAAATGAGCATGGTGGCAGAAGGATATAATGCGAGTAAATGTATGTACCTCATTAACCAAAAAATAAAAGCGGAAATGCCAATCTCGGAAACAATCTTTAGAATTTTGTGGAATGGATTGCCGGCAGATGAAGGATTTGCGGAAATAGAAAAGATTTTAGTTTGAATGTTGAATGGGTGAATCGTGAATGGTGAATGGTGAATGGTGAATCGTGAATGGTGAATCGTGAATGGGTGAATCTTAAATGGGTGAATGGTGAATGGTGAATGGGTGAATGGTGAATTGGAGTATAAATTCAATGGCTCAACATCGCAACAATGAAACAATTCAACATTGAAACAATAAAACAATAAAGCAATAAAGCAATTCAACGATAAAACAATAAAACAACCCTTAACCACCTTTCAAACTTACCATTAATACCGGAATTTTTAATTCATGCCTTACCGTATTTACAGTTTGTCCATATATCAGGTCTTTAATTCCACGGTGGCCATGAGCGCCTGTTACAAGCATATCGGCATTTGATTTTTTTACAAGTCTTACAATTTCTTTTGCCCGGTGTTTGAAACCCAACATTCCGGATGCGTTAATTCCTTTGTCTCTTAATTGCACTACGTAAGCATCTAATTGCGCCTGATCTTTTCTGGTTTCGTAATCATAGCTTTGGCTTCCCCAAAGATTGGCGGAAACGCTTTCTACGACGTGTACCAACACGTATTTAGTATCTGAATGCCCCTGGCCTAATGCATAGCTTATCAACTTTTTGTCGTTTTCAGAAAAGTCAAGCGCTATTGCGATTTTCTCATACTTCGGGATATCAATAATTAATTTTTGCATTTCAGGATGTATTTTAATTGATGTTCTTCGTCTTCTTTTTACAATGGAAGGTTCCACAGTTATGTAAAGCAGTAAACCGGTGAAAAATAATCCACTCGCCGTAATAATTACCTGTAGAAATAGATTAGATCCTTCAAATACTGGCATAGCTTCGTTTACAAGCATTTTAAAATTCAGGTAAACAAGGACGATCGCTATCAGCCATGCCAGTATTTTTGTTATGGGATTAATTACAAATTCTCCCATTTTAGTTTTGTCGCTTACAAAATGGATGAGTGGAATAACGGCGAAACCCAATTGCAGACTCAGTATCACCTGGCTGAAGATTAATAAAGCATCCACTTCCTGGTCGCCATAAATTAAAATCACGATTATTGTTGGAATGATGGCTATCAATCTTGTGATCAGCCTTCTTACCCACGGATTTATTCTCAGGCTTAAGTACCCTTCCATTACTATTTGCCCGGCTAAAGTGCCGGTAACTGTGGAGCTTTGCCCTGCAGCGATCAACGCTATTGCAAACAAAAGAGGAGCCAGATTTCCTAAAAATCCCGGCAATAATTTGTACGCGTCTTCAATTCTGCCAACATCAGAATTTCCTGATTTAAAAAATACAGTGGCCGCTAAAATAAGAATGGCAGCGTTTACTAAAAATGCAATATTTAATGCAATAGCGCTATCAATGCGGTTAAATTTAATTGCTTGTTTAATTCCCTGGGGTGTTTGATCAATTTTTCTGGATTGTACCAGAGCGGAATGTAAATAAAGATTGTGAGGCATTACAGTAGCACCGATGATTCCTATTGCAATATAAAGCGCTTCGCTGTTTGGTAGTGTAGGCACAAGGCCCGTTGCAATTTCCCCAATATCTGGTGCCGCCATTACGATCTGCACTAAAAACGCGATCGCTATTATAGCAATGAGTCCTATAATAAAAGCTTCCATTTTCTGCATTCCTAATTTTTGCAAATAGAGTAGCAGAAACGTGTCGAGCACCGTAATGCAAACTCCCCAGATAAGCGGTAGGCCTGTTAGCAATTGAATACCTATTGCCATACCTAACACTTCTGCCAGGTCGCAGGCAGCAATCGCTATCTCTGCAAGAATATATAAAATGAAGTTTAAAAATTTAGGGTATTCTTCCCTGTTAGCTTGTGCCAGGTCGCGGCCGCGCACAATACCAAGGCGGGCTGATAAACCTTGTAATAATAATGCCATTAAATTACTCATTAATAAAACCCAGATAAGTGAATACCCGAATTTACTTCCGCCCTGCAGATCTGTAGCCCAGTTTCCCGGATCCATATAGCCAACGCTTACAAGGTAAGCAGGCCCTAAAAAAGAAAATATTTTTCGCCATCCCTTTCTTTTTTTTGTATCAATACTTCCGTGTATTTCACTTAGTGAATGGTCATCATGGCTTTTCTCAATTATCATACACAAAAATATTTTGTGCGGCCATGCCGCTAATGATACATTCCGGTTGCCTTGCTATTTTTATTTGAAAGGAACCATCAAAAAGAAACGATTTCAATACTTTTATGGAGGACCCTATTTTTATTCCATAATAGTTAAGCATCTCCATCATTTCAGGAGTCTGGTTGCTTACAGAACTTATGATAGCATTCTGTTTTATTGGTCAATTTTTTAACGCAGTTTGATTCAAAACAGGCATTATCCCTTTTTCATCGGGTATAGGATCGCCGTGCGGGTCTATTTTAGGTTTGCCAAGAAACTGATCCAATTTTGTTATTAATTCAATGCTGCTCACGTGTTCCAGTTCTTCTGCAATGCTATGCACTTTCTCCCATTCCATTCCTAACTTTTCAACTAAAAAAAATTCCCATAAACGATGCCTCCTGATAATTTTCAAAGCTTCCCTAATCCCTGAAGTGTTTAATTTGAATCCATAATATTTTTTATATTCTATTAATTTTTTTGATTTTAGTTTTTTCAGCATATCTGTAATGGAGGCTGCGCTTGTATCTAAATACGCTGCAAGAGTGTTGGTATTCACTTTCTCCGTCTTTTCCTGGAGGTTGTAAATGCTTTTTATGTAATTCTCTTCGCTTTCAGATAATTTCATACTGCTTAAAAATAATTTTAGGCAAATCTAAAAATTTATATTGATAGTTTTAGAAAAAAAATTATGGCAGATCATAAACAACTTTTTAATTCAGGCGCAAAATGGGAGAATATTGTAGGATACTCGCGGGCTGTTAAAGTTGGGAACACGGTGGAAGTTTCAGGCACTACGGCTGTGGATGGCGAAAGAGTGATCGGGAAAGGAGATGTGTATGCGCAGGCAGTTTTTATTTTTCAAAAGATTGAAAAAATTTTAAAGGAAGCGGGAGGCAGTATGAAGGATGTAATACGTACAAGAATGTATGTCAGAAATATTTCTGAATGGGAAAAAGCAGGGAAAGCGCATGCACTTTTTTTTAAGGAAATAAAACCGGCAACTACTATGGTTGAA
>JBDTEK010000265.1:0-5733 GCA_039922575.1 Ginsengibacter sp. | reverse complement strand
TTTTTTCAACCGTATTGTAATCAAATACGATACAGCAGTGAATAAAAAGACCCACGAATATTGGGATACTACCAGGCCAATTCCTTTAGAACCGGAAGAAATAAAAGATTATAAAGTTAAAGACAGCCTGCTAAAAATTGATTTGGACTCTGCGGTAAGAAAGAAGGATTCTTTATCGGCCAATCAAAAATTTCCAGGGATATTACAAATACTTTGGAGTGGCATTAATAACCATTATGGAAAACGGAAATCGGGTATTCAGCTTCAGTTCGCTCCATTATTGAAAACGCTGCAATTTAATACTGTTGAAGGTTTGGCAATAAATCCTTCGTTAGTTCTTTCTAAAGATGAAAAACAATTGAATACAAAAGTCAGTTTTATCGTTGATGCAAGGTATGGCTTTAATAATCGGCATTTCAATCCATGGATGGGCTTCACTCTTAATAATAAAAATAATTTTGGAGAAAGCAGAAAATATAATAATCAATCATTTTTTGCAGCCGGGGGAAAAAGAGTGAGCCAGTTTTTTAAAGAAAGTGATTTGGATGGTTTAGGCAATACCGTTGCTACATTACTTTACGGACTAAATCAAATGAAGATCTACGAAAATTACTTTGCAAAAACAGGATTTATAAAACAGTGGGAGAGTGGCGCAAAATTTTTAATAGAAGGGGAATATGAAGACCGGCTGCCTATTGAAAACACTACTGATTTTATTTTAAATAAAAAATGGATTTACAGATATACGCCAAATTATCCTACGGAAATTTTATCTTCTCAATTTCCCCGTCATCAGGCCGTATTATTACATGCTTCTGTGAGCATAAAGCCGGGACAGCGTTACATACAATTCCCGTTCTATAAAGTATCACTCGGTTCTAAGTATCCAACATTTACCCTGGACTATACTAAAGGATTAAAAAATATTTTTGGAAGCGACGTGGATTATGATAAATGGTCCCTTAATATAAGTGATAACATGAATTTAAAATTAGCAGGTTCAATAAAATACAACTTCAGCATCGGTGGATTTTTAAATGCCAATTCCGTTTTTGCGCAGGACGACAAACACTTTTATGGTAATGTTTCCCATGTGGCTGCAGAGTATGTAAAGTCATTTGAAAATGTTTCTTATTACCAGTTCAGCAATAGTTCTTCCTTTTATTATGAGCTTCATTTGGAACATCATTCCAATGGACTAATTACCAATAGAATCCCTTTGCTAAAAAAATGGAACTGGAACCTGGTGGAGGGAGCTAATCTTCTTTACGTTAATCCAAAAAGCAGATATGCGGAAGTTTTTGCAGGCCTCGAAAATATTTTTAAAATTGTAAGAATAGACGCTGTTGCCGGATTTCAAAATGGATTTAAACCTATAATAACTTATCGCATTGGCTTTGGAGGATTAATTGGAGACGCTCTTAATGTATTAAGATTCAGTAAAAATAAGAAGATCATTGATGAATGGTAGGAAAGGCTGACCTTCTTTATTTATTTGCCTTAAATTACGAATTCTAATTTGATTCATTCTTTAATATTCATTATTTTTTACCCCATGAAATACATCATTTTTTCACTGTGCATTTTTTTTATGTTCACCGGCTGCATAGCTCAAAAACGTAGTAAATTGATTATTAATAAAAATGAAAATACGCTATTATGGCAGATAAGTGGAAATGGAATTAAAACACCCAGTTTCCTTTTTGGTACTTTTCATTTGTTGTGCAAAGATGATATTCATTTTAGCGAACAATTGAAAAAAGCGATGAAAATGAGTGATGAAATTTATATGGAAATGGATATGGATGACCCTTCAACCATGTTGAGTGGTATGCTTTATATGAACATGAAAGATGGGAAAAAGCTTGAAGATCTTTATACGCCAGAAGAATATAAAAGACTGAAAGATTATTTTTCAGATACTTTACAAATGCCACTGATGTTGCTACAAAAAGCCAAACCATATTTTTTGGTTGCATTACTTTATCCGCGAATGATGAAATGTAAAACTCCTGCCGGTGTGGAAGAGGAATTGGTTAAGATTGCTAAAGTGGATAAAAAAGAAATAAAAGGATTGGAAACTATGCAATTTCAAGCGTCAGTTTTCGACAGTATTCCTTACGAATGGCAGGCACAACAGTTACTAAAAAATATTGATAGTTTTTCTGTGTATAAAAATGAATTCGATCAAATGCTAACATTGTATAAAAATCAACGAATGGATTCTATGCAAACTATGATGGCGAAAAGCGATTTTGGCGATGATAAATATAATGACCTGTTATTAACCAGCCGAAATAAAAACTGGGTGGCGCAGTTAAAAAAAATAATGAAAAACGAAAGCGTATTTGTAGCAGTGGGTGCTGGCCATTTAATCGGAGATGATGGGCTGATTAAATTATTAAAGAAAGCCGGTTATAAGGTGAAACCTCTGCTGAACAAAGATTAAAAAGAAAGTAGTTCTTCAGTAAATTTAATGCAATACGGTTATTGGGATTGTTAACCTTTATAAAACTCATATATATAATTACCAAAATCTTATTACTCATTATGATAGGCTTGCCAGCAATAAGTAATAAAGTTTCAATGTGTATTTCATGGCTTTTTTATTAGGGTTAAACCTTATTATTGGTGAAAATATAAATCCCATTCCACTGAATTTACCGAAGAATGCATAAAGTTTGTAAATGATTGACTGAATCTTAATAATTGCCCATGCTTTTACGGCTGCTCTTAAAAACTTGAGAAATAGATTCCTTAACTTTGAAAAAAAACAGAAACAATATGAAAAGGTTCTTAGCGATCGTATTTTTGGCACTCATCATTTTAGGAGCATGGTGGTTATTTTTCAGAACAGATAAAGTTCATTCTGCTAGCGATTCAAAGGTAGAAGCAATGACAGTAAATAAACATTCAGAAGCATTCAATTCAGGGGTTTCCAACGCTGTCAATGCGTACCTCGATTTAAAAAATGCTTTTGTTGACGCAGATACTGCGAATGTCAAATTGAGCACGGCCAAATTTATTTCTGCTGTTGATAGTTTAAAATTAGATGATTTGCAAAAGGATGATGCACAAATACTCGCTGCTGCACATCAACAGGTTAGCGACATAAAAGCCAATGCCAGTCCGATTCTTCAGGAAAAAGATATCACTCAGATGCGCCAGGATTTTCGCATGGTTTCTGAAAATTTATATCCTTTTTTAAAAACTATTGGTTATGAAGGCGAAAAATTATATTGGCAGAATTGCCCCATGGCTTTTGGAGAAGATAAGGAAGCCAATTGGTTAAGCAATACTTCCGAGATCATTAATCCCTATTTGGGAAAAAATAACCCTGAATATAAATCTGCCATGTTGCATTGCGGTGAAACTAAAGACTCTATTTACCACCATTAATTATATACTTCGCAAGAGCCAAACTGTGAATTTTTCAAACTACATAAAGAGGGACAACCTTGTCAAAAACAGATTGAAAAATGAAGAGTAAATAATCTAATAAGGTTGGAAAAATATATCGTAAAAGTTCTCTACTAAGGTTAAAGAAAAAACTGCACTTATTCTCTTTGGATAGTGGAAAAAATATTTAAAGATAGAAAAGGCAAAAGCTATTAGAAATGAAATTTTTAGGAAAAGTTTTAATCCATCTTACTAAACCTTAGTATGGATCTATAACATTATAGAACAACCTTATTAGTTTATTAGTCTCTAATCAACATGGAATAGATCAATAATTTTAAACTTAAATCATTCACTCTTTTATCTCTGAGCAGTATAATTATTCTCTGTAAAGGGTAAATCAGGTGGTTTTATTCAAACTTAATGATTCAAT
Organism: Ginsengibacter sp.; assembly: GCA_039922575.1. Classification (GTDB taxonomy): domain Bacteria; phylum Bacteroidota; class Bacteroidia; order Chitinophagales; family Chitinophagaceae; genus Ginsengibacter. The sequence continues at coordinate 1,901 of JBDTEK010000265.1, read as the reverse complement.
GTTTTGTCACTTGTTCAATATTTTTATCAAACTTCCATTAAAACACTAACATTCCATCCGGCAAAGATTCATTTCCTTGCATGCCTCCTGTATGGATGCAAAGAATTTTTGAACCTTGAGGGAAATAATCTTTTTCTATTAAATCATAAACGCCAAACATCATTTTGCCGGTATAAACGAAATCCAATGGAATGGAATTGTTTTCATAAAAAGTATTGATGAAAGAAATTAATTCAATTGTTTTTTTTGCATAGCCGCCAAAGTGATAATCGCTGATGACTGAAAAATGCCTTTTTCCGTTTACTTCTAATTGCTTTAGGCGATCATTAATATCACTCATATTTTTCAGAACGCAGAAACCCATTATTTCTGAATAACTTTCTGAACCGTTTACAATTCCGGCAAAAGTTGTAGCCGTACCTATTGCAACGCAAATATGTGTGAAAGGCTTATTTTTAAAAAAATGTGTAATCAAAGACGCACCGCGCGCACCTTCTATAGAAAATCCCCCTTCGGGAATTAAAATATGCTGCCCATACTTTACTTTCAATGAATGAAGAAAGCTTACATCACTTGCATTTTTGTATAAAGGGCGGCTCAAAAATTCGAGTTGCATTCCCTGCTTCTCACAAAATAAAAGAGTGTGGGAGAACCGTTTTGGTTTTTCTCCCCGAATAAAAGCAATACATCTAATCCCCAACAGTTTGCAGGCAAATGAGGTAGCTGCAAGGTGGTTAGAATAAGCGCCTCCAAAAGTAATGATCGTTTTATGGGCAGATTTTTTTGCCTCTTCTAAAAAATAAAATAGTTTGAAAATTTTATTCCCTGAAATATCTGGATGCATTTTATCTAATCTCAACACAGAAACTTCTACCTTCTTATCCTTAATCAAATTGTCGTTCAAAATCGAAATACCTGGAGTGCGAAACTTAATATCAGGCGTGAATTCATCAATGTACGATTGTGGCATAAAACTTTCTTGCTTACTTTTGCAGCAATTTAATTAAACTATAAATTTAAAAACACAATTTTATAAAATGAAACCTACACTTTTAATTTTAGCGGCCGGAATGGGAAGCCGCTATGGTGGTATTAAACAAATGGATGCTTTTGGCCCCTCCGGCGAAACGATCATTGATTATTCTATTTACGATGCCATCAACAGCGGTTTTGGCAAAATAGTTTTCATTATAAGAGAAGATTTTTCTGCTGCCTTTAAAGATTTATTCGAACCAAAATTAAAGGGCAAAATAAAAACAGAATATGTGATGCAGGAAATGGATTCTTTCATTGGCGATTTTCAGGTGCCCACAGAACGCTCTAAACCATGGGGAACTGCACATGCTGTTTTGTGCGCCAAAGAAGTGATTCATGAACCGTTTGCAGTAATTAATGCAGATGATTATTATGGAAAAGATGCATTTGAAAAAGCTGTAAAATTTCTTACCACAGATGTTTCTCAAAAAAAATATTGCATTATAGGTTATGAACTTTCTAAAACGCTCTCTGAAAATGGAACCGTAAGCCGTGGGGTTTGCCAGGTGGATGATAATAATAATTTGATTAGCATTATAGAACGCACAAAGATTTTCCCTGAAGATCATAAAATATATTTTATAGAAAATTCTCTCAGGGTGCCTCTTCCTCCGGAAACTCCTGTTAGTATGAATTTTTGGGGATTTGACCCAAATGTGTTTGAGTTCATACAAAAATTATTTAAAAAGTTTTTAGAAGAAAATTCTAAAAATCCTAAAGCAGAATTTTTTATACCTATTATAGGAGACGCTTTTTTACATGAAGATAAAGGTGAAATAAAAGTGATCCCTACCTCTTCTCAATGGTTTGGTGTTACGTATAAAGAAGACGCACCGGAAGTAAAAAAAGATTTTTTGCAATTAATT
>JBDTEK010000264.1:0-6644 GCA_039922575.1 Ginsengibacter sp. | reverse complement strand
TCCACCATTTGATTTACCCGTAACCCATAATCTTTCGCAGTATAACTCATAAACTGCCAGGGACCTCTTGCGCCTGCTGATGATAATGCATAAGGCTTTAAATTACTTTCTATTACAGCGAGGTATTTTAGCTCTTTCGGAAGGCCATATTGCTCGAGAATGCCATCAATAAAATTAAAATAAGGTGTTGCGGTCTGTTTTAAATTCTGCAAATATTTTGTATGAGAATGTAGATAATCCTCCATATAATTTTCCGCATAGGGGTTCACCTGCGAAGAATAAGGCATTGCTGCATTGTAAGTATAATTTTTAAAAAGATTTTTAAATCCATATTTAGTTACCTGGCTGAGATATTCTACTTTTTCCTTTTTTATCGCAGTTTTAGATTTTATTACATCTTCGATTACTTTATCTTCTTCTTTATTTGCCGTGATTGTGTCAGTTGTATCTTGTTGAAATTGCGAACTACTTGCATGAGCAGGTAATATTAGGCCTGTTTGCATTATCAGGAGAACAAAAAAGAAAGAGTACCGCTTTCTCATTACACTACTTAGATTTGTAATTTTTTAATAACATGTCTGACACTTCAAGCAAAGTTAATTCATTGTGCTTATTTGTAAGAACCTGAACTCCAAAAGGCATTCCGTTGCTATGTTTGAATAATGGCAATGATATAGCCGGAATTCCTGTAAGATTTGCATAAACTGTATAAATATCGGCAAGATAAGTGGCTATTGGGTCTTTTTTCATAGTTCCGGCCACAAAAGCAGTGGACGGAGCTGTAGGTAAAAGCAATGCGTCAAAGTTGTTAAAAATTTCTTTGGTTTGCTCAACCAATAAATTTCTTACTTGCTGTGCTTTTGTATAGTAAGCGTCATAATACCCTTCACTAAGTACAAAAGTGCCAAGCATAATTCTCTTTTTTACTTCTTTTCCAAAGCCATTACCCCGGTTTTTTTTATAAAACAAAGTAAGATCTTCTTGTGAACTACTTTGTCTGTATCCATATCTTACTCCATCATATCGGGAAAGATTGGACGATGATTCTGCGGTGGTAAGAACGTAATAAGCCGGAACGATATAATTGATCAGATCAAAATTAATTTCCTCAACCATTTGACCGTCATTTTTTAATTTTTCAGCCAAATCGTATATTCCTTTCTTTATTTCCTTGTCAAGGCTTTCATGGTTCATCGCATTTTTAAATAAGGCGATTTTGTACTTTTTTTGTTGATTGGAAATCCTTAACCTTTCGCCTGATGCCTGATTTACGGTGCTATCAAATTCGTCCTTTCCACTAATAACCTCTAAAACTTTTGAAGTATCTTCTATATTTTTTGAAAAGATTCCTATTTGGTCAAAAGAGGAAGCATAAGCAATTAAACCATGTCTTGAAATAGTTCCATACGAGGGTTTCATACCTATAATTCCGCAAAAATCTGCCGGCTGCCTCACTGAACCTCCTGTGTCGCTTCCAAGACTTACCATACAAAGCCCCGCCTGTACTGCTACTGCCGATCCACCGGAAGATCCACCGGGAACTTTGTTTTCGTCTAAAGCATTTTTTACGCTGCCATAAACTGAATTTTCATTAGTGCTGCCCATAGCGAATTCATCGCAATTGCACGTGCCGATAATAATAGCATCCTCATTTAATAATTTTTCTACCGCGGTGGAATTGTATATCGAAACAAAATCTTTTAAAATGGCAGACGCGGCTGTTACTTTATGGTTTTTGAAGCAAATAACATCTTTGATCGCTATTACCACGCCATGTAATTTGCCACATGGTTTTCCAAGCTTTCTTTTTTCATCCAGATATTCTGAACGCGCCACACTTTCTTCTTCATACACTTCTACAAAAGCATTGAGGTGTTTTTGTTCTTTTATTTTGTTTAAAAAATAATCTACCGATTGCCGGCATGATATTTTTCCTTCAAAGAGTTGTTGATGATAATCAGAAATGTTTTGAAATGAAAGCAAGGGGATTTATTTAATAAAAAAGGTTCAGGCGGGCATCCATTGCAAGATGTTCACCTCAACCTTTAGGATGAATTCAATTATTTAACTACCTGGGAAGTTCGGTTTCTTTGATTACTTCAGTTTCCTTTACGGCTTCGCGGTTTTCAGTTACAGGTGTTTTATCTTTTTCTCTCATGCCGGCATCAATTTCATTTTTGACGTTTTCTTTGGCATCATTAAATTCTCTTACTCCACGACCTATTCCCCGCATGAGGTCGGGTATTTTTTTACCACCAAAAAATAGAAGAACCACTAATAATATCAATATCCATTCGGAGCCTCCGGGCATTGATAATAAAAATTCAGGTTTAAAAATTAGAAATGTCATTGTGTTTAAAATTAGAATTCAAAGATACATTAATAATAATTGCGTCAATTAAGACCCGGTTTTTTCAAACAGGTTTAACAAAAATAATTTTAAATACCTTTATTTAATGTAACGGCCGCATTTAGCTTTACCATTTGCAGCTTCAAAAGGGGTAATGCCGCGGGCACAAGATGCTAATAAGATACACAATGCAAATGCAATGATCCAGGTCTTTTTCATTTTAATAAAATTGGTCAGGTACAGTTAGTTCATTCGTACTTTTTAGGTTAGCGGTGCAATTATATAAAATAAAAAACCGGAAAACAATAGTTTGCCGGTTTTTTATTTAAAATATTTTTTAAAAGTATTATTTCATTCTTTTCTCCTTAATACGTGCACTCTTTCCGCTTCTGTCTCTTAAAAAGTATAATTTAGCACGGCGAACCTTACCTACTTTATGCAATTTGATACTTTCTATGTTAGGTGAAAACACAGGGAATAAGCGCTCAACACCCACGCCATCACTTATTTTGCGGACAGTAAAAGTGGCTGTTCCTCCTTCACCCTGGCGTTTAATTACATCGCCTTTAAAACTCTGAATACGTTCCTTATTACCTTCCAGTATTTTGTAGTTCACAGTGATATTGTCACCCGCTTTAAATTTGGGTAATTCCTTCTTTACAGTCAATTGATCATGTACAAAAGCAATTGCATTCATGGTTTTTTTATTTTAGGATTGCGAAGGTAAGGTAATTTTGATAAAGTGTTGCATTATAGGAATGTTTTTATTATTGAAATAGAGAGAATTAGTTCACCGTTGAATTATGCAATGATTCGTTTAAATTGATAAATTATTTTTTATTAATAATTTTTATTTTTTTGTAGGAAGAAATAGTATATAGGGACAAATAGTAATCAATCCCTGAAAAGAACATTTCGGCCATTCAACATTTATCTCGCTACATTCACTGCTCTCTTTTCTCTGATAACAGTTACTTTGATCTGCCCGGGGTAAGTCATTTCTGTTTGAATTTTTTGGGCTATCTCAAAACTCAGCCTGTCGCTTTCTCCATCGCTTACTTTTTCCGCCTCTACTATCACCCGGAGTTCGCGGCCGGCCTGGATTGCATACGCTTTTTCAACGCCCTGGTAGGCAAGTGCCAGATTTTCCAGGTCTTTTATGCGTTGCAGGTATTGTTGCATTATTTCCCTTCTTGCACCGGGCCTTGCACCGCTCATAGAATCGCACGCCTGTACCACAGGTGAAATTACGTATTGCATTTCTACCTCATCGTGGTGAGCGCCAATAGCATTACAAACAGCAGGATTTTCTCCGTATTTTTCAGCCAGCTTCATACCCAGTAGAGCATGGCTCAATTCAGTTTCCTCATCCGGAACTTTGCCTATATCATGAAGTAATCCGGCTCGTTTTGCCAGTTTTGCATTCATTCCCAGTTCAGAAGCCATTATCCCGCAGAGATTAGCCACTTCGCGGCTGTGCATCAATAAATTTTGGCCATAAGACGAGCGGAAACGCATTTTTCCTACTATTCTTACCAATTCTTTATGGAGGCCATGGATGCCCAATTCGATAACGGTGCGCTCACCAATCTCCATTATTTGTTCTTCAATTTGCTTGCGGGTTTTTTCCACTACTTCTTCTATGCGTGCGGGGTGTATGCGGCCATCTGTAACTAATCTTTGCAAAGAAAGACGTGCTATTTCCCTGCGCAGCGGGTCAAAAGATGAAAGTATGATTGCTTCAGGAGTATCATCTACTATCAAATCCACACCGGTAGCAGCTTCAATAGCCCTGATATTTCTGCCCTCGCGGCCAATTATAGAGCCTTTTATTTCATCACTTTCAAGGTTGAAAACCGTAATGGCATTTTCAATAGCCGTTTCCGCTGCAGTGCGTTGTATAGTCTGAATTATTATTTTGCGCGCTTCTTTATTAGCTCGAAGTTTGGCATCATCCACAATCTCCTGCTGAATAATAAGGGCTTGCGAATTGGCTTCATTTTTCAAAGTTTCAATCAGTTGGGCTTTCGCTTCTTCGGCAGAAAGGCCTGCGACTTTTTCCAAACGCTTTACATGTTCCTCCTGGTGTTTTTCCAGTTCTTTACGTTTTATGTCAACCACTTCTATCTGTTGGTTCAGCTTTTGTTTAAGGTTCTCATTTTCTTTAATCGTGCGCTCTGCATTCTGATCTTTTTGGTTGATAGATTGCTCTTTTTGTTTTATGCGGTTTTCTGCATCATTTAATTTTTGATTGCGCTGAAATACCTCTTTGTCATATTCAGATTTAAGTTGAATGAAGCGTTCTTTGGCTTCAAGTTGCTTTTCTTTTTTAAGCGTTTCAGCTTGTAATTGTGCGTCGGAGGTTATCTTTTGAGCTTGTTGTTCGGCAATTTCTAATAAATGTTTTGTGTTTTTTGCAAATAGTATTTTACCCAGGATAATGCCTGCAATTAATGCCACGGCACCAATTAATATCGGAAGAAGTTGTTCCATTGTTTTTTAATAATTTAATTCGGTTCATAATCAATAATTCACTCGTTGTTTTGCAATTTTTTTTGAAAAAATGCGAATTGACGAAGATAATAAAATTGTGTGTAAATGAATTTTTTGATAAATGATTGGGTAAAAAATCTAAAATAAACCTGATTTTATTAACAAAAAAGGCCCTTTTTAAAGCAGGCCTGTACTTTTCGAAATTATTGCTTTTCAGAAATGGATGCCTATTCCCAATTTGATCGCACGATTAAATGCGCTGACATTTTTATTGGCATCAATTTTTTGTAATCCGTAATCATAGGATGCCATTAAATTAAAACCATTTGAAAATTGATATCCTATTCCCCCTGTTACACCGGCATCCCAACGGTTAAACTGTGAAGTAGCATCGATCGTTTTGTTTAGGAGATTAATTCCAAATACTCCGGCAGTTGTTTTTAAATTAGCGGAGGTAAGGTAAGATATTTGTGGGCCCGCAAATATTTGAAACCCTCCCAAATTAGCCTTCAGTAACACGGGCATATCAATGTATTGAGATAATAAAGCTGCTTTTGCTTTAGTGCCTAAAAAATCTAACCCTTTCAAATTGAAATTGCCATTTAATTCATAACCTTTTTGAGAATAATAAATACCTGGCTCAATGGAGAAATTATCACTAACGGGTATGTTAGAATTCATTCCGACGAAAAATCCATTGTGATCGGTTGTTGATATTTTTCCATTTGTAAGGTCAAGTAAGTTGTTCAGATTTGAGGAGGCATCGCCCCTTATTCCAGAAGACGTGATGCCTGCACGTACTCCAAATGTTGGTGTTGTTTGAGCAAGACAAAAAGAAGAAATAAAAACAGAAATGATGAGTAGAATTTTATTTTTCATAATTTTTGGGAAACGGGTTTTATAGCCGTTACGGTTATGAGAAAGAAAATGCTATGAAAAGATTAATTTAGGTTAGGTAAGTTTTTGTTAATGCCTCATAATGAGCAATTTTTTCTGAGGAAAAATGGAAGCCCTTTGTTTTATTATTCAGTATTGTTTTTACTTAACGGGTGGCCTTTAGGCCAATGGCCATAAACATGATAATAAGCCTGCACAACTTGCGCGGGTGCTGAATACCGGGCTTTATCGAATTCTTCTTTATAAATATTATCAAGGTCTTCCCGCAACTTATTTACTTCTTTCTTTTTTTGTTCTTTTTCCAAATGCTTCTGAATAGAAATACCCGGATCATAATCTTTCATGCTGGTATCTTCATCGGTTGAATTGTCAAAATTTACTATTCCAATCTGTGGAAAATAGTATTCCTAATCAATTTTTTTACTTTTTAATTTCTTGAAAATGAATTCATAAACCAGCACAAGATTAGCTCTTTTTTCTGCCACAAAGGAACCCATGTAGAAATCCATATAGTTGAACGGCTTCTCAGGAATTAATTTCATTTTATCAATTACATCGGCAATAAACCTTCCTGAGCCTCTGAATGAACCTAAGTCGTAAGATTCTAAATTTTGATTATAAACTGTGTGGTTATTAGAAAAAATATCCCAAATGCAATCGCCATAAATTGAAATGATCTCATACTTTTCCTCTATTTCCGAATCTTCCAATTCTATAATAAATTGGTCAAAGGATATTATTGGCTTGTCTTGAAACCTGGATGGAATATTACAGTATTCTTTGTACTGCTGTTCTTTTGTGGGATGAAAAAAATAAATAAGCTCTGAATTTGTGAAACCGGATGGCGCTACATCAGCCATCATTTCAGGAAGTGCTTGAAATAATCCGATGATTAAATTTTCTG
>JBDTEK010000263.1:0-10124 GCA_039922575.1 Ginsengibacter sp. | reverse complement strand
TTGCAATTAATTTATTTCCTGCATTGGGAGGATGTATGCCACCAACAGTAAGAATTCCTTTTTCTTTATTTTCCGGATTTTTTTTCAAATCGTAATCAAGATAAGCTTTTCGCATTTTAATTAAACGGCAATTATATAGCTATTCCCAAAAATTGAATAAGGAGCAGCCACAATTATAACTAAAACAAACATAGAAATGGAAGTTGCCTCTCAAGGGGGGAAAAAAAACCCCGTTTTAATAAAGATCATTTTCTTTTACCTTTATTTTTTTTGGTACAATCTTGGTAAATTAACAAAATATCTTATCTAATCTTTCATTTAAAATGTAGCTGCAAATAAGTTCACTTTAAATTAACCTATTCTAAAGAATGTATGTTGTACAGAAATTTGTTCATCTTTTTATTCTTCTTTGCCAAAGTACATTCATACCAGAGTTGCACAGAAACTAAGAACGAAGTACATCTTTCGTCTAAACAGTATGATCTTAATAAACCGGCCATTTTAAAATTAAATGATGCCTTAGTGGAAATTTCCGGTATTTATTTTTATCCAAAAGACAGTAGTATTTTTGCTATTTCTGATGAAAGTGGATACTTATTCAAAATATATTTAAACCGAAAATTGATTACCCAAAGATGGAAATTTTCTAAAGCACACGATTATGAAGATGTGGTTTTGCAGGATGGGGTTTTCTATATTTTAGAAAGCAATGGAAATATCCACACACTCAATTTTTCAAAAAACGGAGATACTATCTATAGAAGAAAAAGCATTTTCCCATACAACAAACAAAATGAATTTGAATCTCTTTATTACGATGATGGATATAAAAAGCTAGTAATGATATGCAAGGATTGTAAAGCAGATAAAAAAGGCGCTACTAAAGCATGGAGCTTCGATCCGGAAACAGAAATATATACTCCGGACCTTTTTACAATCACTCTTAATACTGTAGTAAAAAAATTGGGTAAACCAAAAATAAAATTCAAACCGTCGGCCGCTACTATCAATCCATTGACAAATGACGTTTGGATCATTTCATCAATTAATCAATTAATAGTTGTTACAGACAGAGAAGGCAATTTTAAAGACGTTTATACGCTGGATCCCATCATTTTCAAACAGCCTGAAGGGATTGCATTTACTCCCTGGGGTGATCTTATTATTTCCAATGAAGCCGGCGACAAATATGGAACTGGTAATTTATTAATTTTCAAATTGAAAAAAAATTCCTGATGCAAAAATATTTGGTCATTATATTACTGACATTCACTTGTAACGCCATATTTGCACAAAGAGATTCCATAGAAGCACGTATCATACTTATAGGAGATGCAGGAATGCTAAATTTTGGAAGGCAACCTGTGGTGGATGCGGCTAAGAAATTAATTCCGTTGAATGAAAAAACCACAGTGATCTTTCTTGGCGATAATCTTTATACAACAGGTTTGCCACAGAGTTTTTTACCGGGATATCAGCAGGCAAAAGGGGTGCTGGATTCACAAATAAACATTGCAAATGGTACCAATGCAAGAGTAATTTTCATACCCGGAAATCACGATTGGACGGATGGCGGAGTCAATGGATTAGAAAATGTAAAAAGACAAGAAAACTACATTAATCTTTTAGGAAATAAAAACATAAAATTTATTCCTTCTGACGGCTGCCCCGGCCCTGTAGAATATAAAATAACCGATAATGTAACGGTAATTTTTTTTGACAGCCAATGGTTTATTCAAAAGGGTGAAAAACCAGAAATAGAATCTGATTGTCCTTTTAAAACTCCCGAACAATTTTACAGCGAGCTAACGGATTTAATAGATGCCAACACAGATAAATTAATTATTCTCGCCGGCCACCATACGCTTAAAAGTTATGGCATACACGGAGGTTATTTCACTTTAAAACAACATATTTTTCCATTCACCGATCTAAACCCGCGCCTTTGGATTCCTTTACCGGTAATCGGAACCATTTATCCCATCGCACGCGGAGTGTTTGGAACTCCTGAAGATTTACATTATCCTGCATATGCCAATATGATTGGTCAAATTGAAAAAATTACGAAAGGCCGCCAAAATATAATTTTTGCGGCAGGGCATGAGCATACCCTACAATTGATAAAAGACAGCAGCCAATATTTTATTGTGAGTGGCGCGGGTTCAAAAAAAACAAGGGTTTCGAAGAATAAAAGAGTATTATTCGCCGATGAATCTCTTGGTTTTGCCACTTTGGAGATTTCAAAAAATAAAAATGTACACGTAGATTTTTATACTGTAAACCAGGACTCAGCTCATCATGCATTTTCCCAAAACATTTTAAATTTCGCGTCAACCAAAAAAGCAAAACCGGATACAACCTCTATTCCACAGTCTATCCCTGAAATGCATTTTGAGGATAGCGTTACTGCTGCGGTGAACAAGCATTATAATAGCATTTCCGGGTTTCATACTATTATTTCCGGTAAAAATTACAGAAAAGAATGGGCCACTCCCGTTCACCTAAAAGTTTTCAGAATTAATACAGAAATGGGAGGACTTACTATAAAAAAACTGGGTGGTGGCAAGCAAACAAAATCACTGAAACTGATAGATAAGGATGGAAGAGAATGGAGCCTGCGAACAGTAGATAAAGACCCCGAAGGCGCAGTACCTGAAGCATTGAAAGGCACTATCGCACAAAACCTTATACAAGACATGACTTCGGCGCAACATCCATACGGAGCGTTGATAATTCCACCTTTAGCACAAGCGGCTGGAGTAATACATGCTGATCCTAAATACTATTTTGTACCTGACGATCCTGCATTAGGAATCTACCGTCAGATCTTCGCAAACAAAATTTGCCTTTTGGAATTAAATAACCCCACTCCGGATAACAGCGATACCAAAAGCACTGATAAAACAATATTGAAAATAACCTCAGACAGCAAAGATCATGTGGATCAGGAAGCGGTATTAAGAGCGCGCTTACTCGATATGGTAATTGGAGACTGGGATCGCCATTTTGGTCAATGGAAATTTGGTACCCGCGATACTGGCGTAGGTAAGTTATATTATCCCGTGCCGCGCGACCGGGATCAGGCATTTTTCAATTCGAATGGATTATTGGCAAGAGCCATTAGCTTGTCAGCGCTCCCTTATTTACAAGGCTTCAAAAAGAATTATCCCGACATAAAATGGTTCAACTGGGAAGAAAGAGATTTCGATAGAATCTTTATGAATAATCTTGATGCGGATAAATGGAAAAAGATCATAGCCCAATTTCAACATGATGTAAACGATACTGTAATTGCGAAAGCAGTAAAAGAGCTTCCTCCGGAAATTTATTCCATGGATTCAAAAATAATTTCCGAAAAATTAAAAGGAAGAAAAGACCTGCTTACTAAGGATGGAATGAAATACTATCGTTTTCTTTCAAAGGAAGTAAACGTTGTCGGGAGCAATAAAAATGAATATTTCAAAATATCAAATGCGCCTGGCGGACTACAAGTGAAGGTGTTTAAACGTAAAAAGTATACCGATTCCTCTACCGTTATGTACGATCGCATATTCAACCGTAAGGATACAAAATTTATCAACCTGTATGGGCTAAATGGGGACGATATCTTCTATGTGGATAGCAATGTAAAATCAAAAATTAAATTAAGAATTATAGGTGGCGAAGGAAATGATACATTTAATATCAATGGAAATATAGGCAACAAAATTTATGATTACTCTCCCGGCAAAAACTTTATAGAAAAAAGGAACAACCGCACCAAAAATGAAATGTCTGCATCGCCTTACGTAAACCAATACAATATAGTCAGCTACAGATATAATAGCTACAGAGTCCCCATTTTGAATATAGGGTATAACCTGGACGACAACATTTTGGTAGGAGTTGGGTATTCCCTGAAAACTTATGCCTTCAGAAAAGAGCCCTTTGCTACTTATCAAAAATTATCTTCTTTATTCGACTTCCAATCAAAAGCATACCAGGTAAAATATACAGGTGAGTTTAACCAGATAATGCACAATAACGATCTGGTGGCCAATATCGAATTTTCCAATCCTGTCCTGAACCGGTTCTTCGGGCTAGGAAATACATCTACAAAAGACCAAAGCAAGCCGTTGAATTTTTACCGGGTCAGATATAAATACGTGATGGCAGATTTGTTACTGCGCAAAAAATATTTTAATAACCTGCTACAGTTTTATCTAGGGCCTTCCTACTACCATTATTGGAATAAGTATAAAGACAACTCCAACAGCATTCTCGCACACCCCGGCCTTGTAGGTTTGGATTCTCTCAGCATTTATAAAGGAAAATCTTATTTAGGTGGCAAATTTGCGATAGAAATTAATAATCTAAATAATGAGCTACTGCCATCAAGAGGTGTTATATGGAACACTGAATTTTCATCACTTTTCGGTACCAACCAAAACAGTCAAAACATTACTAAATTCACATCCGACCTGGCGGTATATGCGAGCCTTCGCGATCCGGCAAAATTAATTGCTGTTTTACGTTTTGGTGGAGGCCATATTTTTAATCAAAATTATGAATATTTTCAGGCGCTAAATTTGGGAGCCAATAACTATTTGAGGGGTTTCAGAAAAAATCGCTTTTCAGGCCAATCAATATTATACCAAACAACCGAACTTCGTATAAAACTCTTTGAATCAAAATCATATATTGCACCTGGAGCTGTGGGATTAATAGTATTCAATGAAGTTGGTAGGGTATGGGTAAAAAATGAAACCTCACGAAAATGGCACAATGATTATGGAGGAGGGATTTATTTTTCACCTTACAACTTTGCAATAGTTTCTGCTGCAATCGCTCATTCGCCGGAAGGATACTTATTTAATTTTTCAATTGGCACTAAATTTAATTTAAATTTTTAATCATGGATTTTCATAAAATAGATAAGCGGATAGAAGATTATGTCACTGGCTTATTTGAACAAATGCACTCGACTGCTCTTGTATTTCATAATTTCGACCATACTAGAACGGTAGTAAAGCGAACACAGGAAATATCAGGACATTATAACGTATCCGAAAAAGAAATGCTTATTCTTTATGCCGCCGCATGGTTTCATGATACGGGCCATCTTTTTACTGATCCACCGAAACATGAAGAAATGAGCTGCGATGTAATGAAGAAATTTATGAAAGATTATGTGGATGATGACACTATTATTAATGAAATAACGGGATGCATTATGGCTACTAAAGCCCCCCGAAATCCAATAAACCTGCTTCAGCAAATTATCTGTGATGCAGACACTTACCATCTTGGCACCAAAGATTTTAAAGAAACCAATAAGAAATGTTTCGAAGAATTAAAATTAAGAAATGGGAACGCGGATCCCATAAAATTTAAAGAGGACACAATTGAGCTATTAAAAACGCATCAATATTATACTAATTATTGCAAAGAGCTTCTAAATGAAAAGAAAAATAAAAATCTAAATAAATTAGAGAAGAAAGTAACAGTGGCCAAAGAAAAAGAAGAGAAGGAATCCGAGCCACCACCTTTTTCTGAAGTAAATAAAGATAAAAGCGGGCTGATGGGCAAAGGCATTCAAACCATGCTGCGCCTTACTTCTGCAAATCATTTAAAGCTAAGTGAAATGGCCGATCATAAAGCTAACATACTCATTTCAGTCAATTCTATCATCATATCAGTTATTTTAAGTGTGCTACTTCGCAAACTACAGGAGGAAACTTATTTGGTAATACCTACGATCATTTTTCTATTGGTAACTGTAGCTACTATTGTTGTATCCATTTTGGCAACAAGGCCTAAAATAAGCGGAGGCAGATTTACTATGGAGGAAGTAAAACAAAAGAAAACAAATCTTTTATTTTTTGGAAATTTTTTCAATGCATCGTATGAGGAATATGATACTGCAATGAAAGAATTAATGCTTGACACCGATTATCTGTATGGCACCCTGATAAAAGATATTTATTTTTTAGGCAAGGTACTTGGCCGTAAGTATAAGCTGATCAGGCTTGCTTACAACATTTTCATGATTGGTATTATTGTTTCTGTACTGGCATTTGCAATCGCTACTCTTTTCAGCGGTACATCAAGCTCAGCTACTTTAATCAATGGAACAGGATCACCATTATAGTTTATTCAACATGATGCTACTCAATAGAGATCTTAGCTGGCTAAGTTTCAATTTAAGGGTATTGCAGGAAGCGGCAAACCCTGTGGTACCGCTATATGAGAGATTGAAATTTATGGCGATCTTTTCTTCAAACCTGAATGAGTTTTTTCGCGTGCGCTATCCTGAGGTGATCGCATTATCCATATTAAACAAAAAAATAAAAAAAGCGATTGACAACTTTGATGAAAACATAGCGGAGAAAGTGCAGGATGAAATAAAAAGGCAGTTGAATTATTTTGGGGAAATTTTACACAATCAAATTTTACCCGCATTAAAAGATAATGGAATCATATTTTATTATGATATGCCAATACGCGAGGAGCATTTGCATGAAATAAGAGAGATCTTTTTGTCTAATGTGCTTTCTTTTATTCAACCTTTATATTTAGATGGAAAGTCAGAAAAAGGCTTTTTGCCTGAGAACAATCACCTCTATTTTGTAATTACCCTTCAGGAGAATTTTGATGGAATTCTAAAACAAGCGATTGTAAATATCCCCTCTGAAAAAATTAAAAGATTTTTCACCCTCACCCCTTTGGATGATCATCAATACGTCATTTTTCTGGATGACATTGTTCGCGAAAATCTCATTTATCTTTTCCCGGGACAAAATATTTTAGGTGTATATAGCATCAAAATAAACCGGGATGCAGAGTTGCATCTTGAAGATGAATACAGTGGAAATCTTTTGCAAAAAATAGAAAAACAATTAAAGAAAAGAGATTTTGGACCACCATCAAGATTTCTTTATGAAGAAGGAATGCCTCGAAACCTTCAAATGTTTTTGGAAGCCGCGTTTAACATTACTTCTGAAGAAATGTTTTCCGGAGGTAGGTATCATAATCTGGATGACCTGGCAGATTTTCCTTCTTTTAATAAAGACTTATTCTATGAAAAACGCAAACCACTTTCTTCATCCAATGTGATGAATAGTGGCGATATTTTCAAGATCCTTATTAAGGACGATATACTCCTTCATGTGCCTTATCAATCTTATAATCCGGTGCTTTCTTTTTTTAATCAGGCTGCTGTAGATGTGAATGTTACTGATATTTATATTACCCTTTATCGTGTCGCCCAGGAATCGCATATTATTAATGCCTTGATCAGCGCAGCTAAGAATGGAAAAAATGTGGTCGCTTTTATAGAGCTGAAAGCACGCTTTGATGAAGCCAACAATATTAAATGGAGCAAGGTGATGAAGCAGGCCGGAGTTAAAATTATTTACAGTATTCCGCAAATAAAAGTACATTCTAAAATAGCCCTGGTGCAAAAAAGAAAAGGCGATACCAAACAATCTTTCGCTATTTTAAGCACAGGAAATTTCAATGAAGTTACAGCCCAGTTTTATGCTGATCATGTATTGATGACTACTGACGAATTGATCACAAAAGAGTTGTTGCAACTTTTTAATTTTCTCGAATTGAGAAATGAGGTAGATAACAGTAAAAAATTAAAATTTGATGCGTTGCTGGTTTCGCAGTTCAATATGATTTCCGAATTGGAAAAACTCATAAATAAAGAAATTGCAAAGGCAAAAAAAGGAGAGCCTGCAATGATAAGAATTAAAGTAAACAGCCTCGAAGAACCGGGGTTTATAGAGCTTCTTTACAAGGCAGGTAAAGCCGGGGTTATTATTCATTTGCTGGTACGGGGTATCAGCTGTATCGTTGCAGATATCCCTGGCAAAAGTGAAAATATTTCCGTAAAAAGGATCATTGACCGCTATCTCGAACATTCAAGAATTATGATTTTTGGCACAGATGAAAATGCGGATCTGATTATAGGTTCTTCAGATTTAATGACAAGGAATCTTTTTCATCGTATTGAAGTAAGTGTCAGAATAAAAAATCAAAATTGTAAAAATGAATTGATCCATTATTTTAATCTCCAATGGCGCGATAATGATAAATCCGTTTGGCTGCTGGCAGGTTTCCAACAAAAGCAACCAAAGAAAACCGGTTCTGAAAAACTGAATGCTCAAAGTATGATCTATAATTATTTAGCAACTAAAAAATGATGACAGGAAAACAAATATTTTATATTTCCAATGTCAATAAGTTCCGGATAAAAACCGTTTTATTCATTGCAGCATTTTGGACTGTTATTGATCTGGTGATCGTTTTGTTCCGTGAGGATACTGAAGTACATACTAATTCAATCTGGTTTAGGGAAGTGTTGATATTTGGAGTAAGTATCATCATGGCATATCTTTTTGTATATCGCTTAAAAAAAATGTTTCGTAAATTTCCGCTTTGGATAGGGTTCTTGCTAAAAAGTTTTATTCTTTTACTTTCGGCTTTTTTGATCACCTTTATTATTCAGTTTTCCAACTCCATTATTTTTTTAAAAAATTCTCCGTCAGAAGCCTATTTCGCTATTCAATCTTATGCACTTTATAAAAACTGGCTGTTGCAAAAAATTATTTATTGGTTGTCTATTTTTTTTGTAACACAGCTTATCCTTATCATAAACGAAAAATATTCTCCGGGAGTTTTCATAGATATTTTAACCGGAAGATACATTCACCCAAAAATTGAAAACAAAATTGTGATGTTTATTGATCTTAAAGATTCCACACCAATTGCGGAAAAATTAGGACACAGTCTTTATTTTGAATTTATTAGGGAATTTATTTACCAGGTTTCACTGGCAATTTTGGAATTTGAAGGTACTATTTACCAATACGTTGGTGATGAAGTAGTTTGCTCATGGAAAGCCTCTACAAAAAACACACGCAAATGTTTGGAAACGGTGATTCAATCAAGAAAAAACATTCAAAAGAAAAGCGAACATTTCAGAAGAAAATACGGAATAGTACCTGAGTTCAGAGTTGGAATACATGTGGGTGAAGTTACTGTCGGGGAAATTGGCGTAATAAAAAAAGATCTCGCGATGAGTGGCGATACCATGAATACCACAGCCAGAATACGAAGCGCGTGTAATGAATTGAAACACCACTTTATTGTTTCAAAAGAGTTTATAGACCTCAGCGGACTCGAAGATTTTCAAAGCGAAAGCTTAGGGTTAATAGATCTTAAAGGCAAAGACCAGGGCATTGAATTATTTAATTTGAAAATATAACTTTTACAACGGCTACCAGTTAAGGTAACATTTTTCTAATATTCTTTTGTAAAAACCAACTCTCATCTTATAATTGGTGTGTAATTTGACATATAGGAAAACCAGAAGAAACATATGGAATCAACTCAACAAATTACAAAAAAAAAGAGAACATTATTATCAAAGCTATTGCGTATTTTGGCGTGGATTATTGCTTCCATAATCTTTCTAATCGTGTTGGCTGTAATATTAATTCAATTGCCTTCGGTTCAAAACTTCGGCCGCAAAAAAGTGGTAAGTTACCTGGAGAATAAATTGAAGACCAAAGTAGAAATAGGCAAACTCGACATCAAATTTCCAACAGCGCTTTCATTACAAAATGTATATTTTCAGGATCAATCAAAAGACACATTGTTATATGGAGGAGAAATAAAAGTGGACATTAGCATGTTCCGGCTTTTGAAAAACGAAATTCAAATACAGGAAATAGCCCTCAACAATATTCTCCTAAAAGTAAAAAAGCTTCCGCCGGATTCCGTTTTCAATTTTCAATTTATTGTGAACGCATTTACTGGTGAACAAAAAAAACAATCGGAGAAACAGGATACAGCAACCTTAAAAATGAACATTGACCGTATTCTTGTAAACAATACGCACATTATTTATAAGGACGCTTTCAGTGGCAATGACATGAATATGACAATCGGCCATCTCGATACAAAAATTTCAACATTTGATCCATCCCACCTGTTGTTTAATATTCCTTCCATTACATTAAAAGGGCTTAAAGGATATTTTTACCAATTAGAGCCTTTACAAAAATCAATAGAAAAAACGGTGGCCGAAGCATCAGCAAAACCCGGGAATGTTCTTCAGTTCCTCAATAAAGTAA
>JBDTEK010000262.1:0-2803 GCA_039922575.1 Ginsengibacter sp. | reverse complement strand
AGCAGGCGCTCATAAATCCTTACCGAAAATCCCGTCATAAAAAAAGCGATTAAGTAAAAATTATATTTTACTTAATCACTCTAAAATAGTTTTTATAAAAACAATGGCTTTTTCAGTGCCCTCGAATTATCAGAGCGGTTTTTGACTTTATTTAATTAAAAGAATTATTTCTTTTGTAATTTATTTACATAATTGATATCATCATTGGAAATACTGAGATAATAAACTCCTGTAGTTAATGCAGGTAAATTGTTTATAACCACTGAATTATTTCCTTTGTTAACTTTCACTATTTGTTTAAAAACCGGTTGGCCTATTGAGTTACGCAATACCACTGACGCTTCGGCTGTTTTGGCAGCGCTGAAAGATGCAGTAAAGTTACTTACAAAAGGATTTGGGAAAACTTCAATTCCCATTTTCGCGCCGAGAGAAATTTTTACTATAGAAGAAAAAGCGAATTTGCCATTGATGTCAACCTGCTTTAAGCGATAATAAACATATTGGCTGTTTCCTGGAGTATAATCTGTATAAGAATAATTTTTTACTGTATTGCTATTTCCTGCGCTTTTAATGGAGCTAACCAGAGAGAAATTCTGTCCATCAGTACTCTTCAACAATTCAAAATGATCGCTGTTAATTTCCTGGCTTGTTTGCCAATCAAGATATGCTGCACTGTTAGAATATCTTCCGTTAAATGAAGTTAAAGTAACCGGCATAATTGCACATGCATTTATAAGCAATGTATATTCATTTACAAAAGTGCAAACTGCATTTTTTAATCCTTCTTCTGAAGTGGAAACTACCAACCTGTATTTGTAACCACTCATATCGGAAGAAACGTTATTAAATGCTAAATGCAGTGTAAAGATATCACCTGTATAAGTAGCAGTTTGAGCTCCTGCAGAACTATCTACGAAGTGAACTCCATCAATGCTTTTCTGCCATTTGTACCAGGTATTAGTGTGGCTTGGGTCGGTTACTGTAAAGTTAACACCAAAACTGGTTCCTTCGCAGGTAGCACCCGTTGCTGCTCCGCCATTTAAGCCGGTAACTGCGATGTTTGATTCAACTACACTGAAAGAAATGTCGTCTAATCCTAAATCATTTCCGCTTGCAACAGAAGTGGCATTCACTACCTGAAGATCAACAGAACTAACGTCACTTGGCGCTGTGTAAGTGCCACTTACTTTTACCCAAACAGGTATATTGTTATAAGCAATGGCGCCCGAATTTGCAATGGTAGTTGTTACTAAACCTCCCTTAACTTTAAATGATATACTTGGCTCAGAACCAGGTAATGCTGCTGAACTTGTTTTAGGTAATATATTGATAACATAAGCTGAAAATTCATATTTAGTTCCTGGACAAACAGGAATAGATTTTATTTCGTAAAAAACGCCGCTTTTATTTTTATCAGGGGCGCCGTTTACCGCCATAAAGTAACTATCGCCACCTGTATGGTCTTGTGCTCTCCAGTCTCCTTTAATGCAATTGAAGCCATTGGCATCGCCAATATTTTTAATAAGAGTATAAGTAAATTCGGGGCCTAAACCTCCCTTTGCAGAAACATAAGGGTAACCTGAACTTGGTATTGAGGTTCCCGTACCTGCATAAGAACTTAATGCGTTTCCGATATTACCCACAGGGCTATAAGATTTTGTGCCATCGGAAGTGCAGCCTGCTGCTGATGAATTAACAGTGATAAACGGAGCGCTGAAAGTGCCTTTAGCGCCCAATAAATTAGGCCCGTATGTTTGAGAGTTAGCGATTTGATAAGTGCCTAAGCTTAATGCCAATGACAGGATTGAGTAAAATTTTTTCATTCTTTTGTGATTTAGAGTTAAATAAAATAGTAAGCGGAATACAAAAGATATGATGGATAGGTAAGGCTTAGCTTAGAAGATGAGATTGGGGATATAAAAAATAGATGACTATTTCTTTATGTGGAATTTTAAAAGATATTGGGGGTAACGATACGTCTTTTTAAAAGAGACGAAGCAGTTATTTCGGTGCAAATCTATAAACATTTTTGGAATGCGCAAATGTTTTTGAAGAAATTTTTGAAAATAATTTTTTAATGCAATTATGTATCAGTTGAAATTTCAAGGTAAAGTAGTGCGTGGTCCTTCTAACGTCACCAATAACTATATTCTATTCCTGCAAAACCTGTCAGGTAATTGATCAATTACTGAAGGTGGGAAATAAAAAATTGAAAATGAATTCTAATATCTTCGATTTCATCGAAAGGAAATGGGATAATTTATTATATTTTTCAGGTTTTTTTTGATAGTTTTTTTAAAATTCATTTAATTTTGTACTTCACCAAATAAAAAGGAGGTATTCATGCAATCTTCAGATAGAACATGGATGCTTGTTCTAACAATCGGTTAGCAGGTTTCCATCAAAATAATCTGGGCGCAATGCGGCGCCATTACCATCGGTTAAAGACCGGTGGTTTTTTTTATTATTTACATATTGGGTTACTTTTTTGGGGAAGGAGTATAAAGATTTACTTAATTATTAAATTTAAAAAAAACAAATGAAAAAACTATTATTTACTGCATTAGTTGCAGGTTCTTTGATGGCTTGTAATTCTAATGATGCTACTAAAGCGAATGATAACGCAAAAGATTCAACTGTAAGCGCTATCGAAAACAAAACTGATTCAGTTCAAAATCAGGTACAGGAAAACGCAGATACAGCAAAAGCAAGGCTTGAAAGAAACAGCGATTCAGCAAAAAGCCAGGTGAAAGAAAATTTTAATAAAAAAGATTCAGCAATAAAAGCTAAGTAATTGAAAAAA
>JBDTEK010000261.1:0-6324 GCA_039922575.1 Ginsengibacter sp. | reverse complement strand
GTTGGCGGCAGAGGTTATCCCTTATTATTTCAAAGTGGAGAAGCATATAAGGGAAACGCTATTGTTGACCGGCAGCATCCACATGATTTATTTTCTGAATTGTCTGTGAGTTATTCACAGTCAGGTTTGTTTGGAGAAATCGGGAAGAAATGAAAAAGGTCTGGTCGCCACCTATCCATACCAATGCTTTATCTTCGATAATTCAATATTTAAAATTTTATTCATTAAAAATTTTATTTCACTAAAAAAATTTCATTACATGTGGAAGCGACCATTGACGATTCTTTTTATAGCTACCGGATTATCCGGCTTCACGAATTATAAACCGAATCCTAAAGTAACTATTGCTACGCCCCAGATTATAACAGGCGCCGATCAGGTACAAAAATATCTTCCGCTTTTGAAGGGAAAAAAGATTGGGATGGTAGTAAATCAGACATCCATTATTGGAAAAAAATTAAGCGTGGACAGCCTGCGCTCTTTGAAAATAAATATCACTGTTATTTTTGGACCGGAACATGGATTCCGCGGCAACGCAAGTAATGGCGCGAAAGTAAGCGATGAAATAGATCCTGATACAGGTATTCCGGTGGTTTCTTTATATGGTAAAAAAAGGAAACCGTCTAAAACGGATATGGATAAAATTGACATCATGATCTTTGATATACAGGATGTGGGCTGCCGGTTTTATACCAACATCAATGTCATGCGCGATGTGATGGAATCCTGCGCAGAATTCAACAAAGAATTGATCATTCTTGACCGCCCTAATCCAAACGGATATGTAGATGGCCCGGTATTAGACATGAAACTTGAATCGGGTATCGGTAGGTTTCCCGTTCCTATCACTCATGGTATGACGGTGGGAGAATTTGCACAAATGATCAATGGTGAGGGGTGGATGGAAGGCCAGCCAAAGTGTAAACTGAAAGTAATACCAGTTAAAAACTACACGCATAATATGTATTATGAATTGCCGGTGCATCCCTCGCCAAACCTTAATACACAACAATCGGTTCTGCTATATCCTTCGCTTTGCTTGTTTGAAGGCACTGTAATAAGCCAGGGGCGCGGCACCCACATCCCTTTCACTATTTTAGGCAGCCCTGCGTTAAAAGGGAGTTTTGATTTTTCTTTTACTCCGGCAAGTTTACCTGGTATGAGTGAAAAGCCTTTATACATGAATGAGACCTGCTATGGACTTGACTTAAGAAAGTATGACACTAAAACTTTACACGCCAAAGGAAAAATAAATTTGAAATGGCTTTTTGAAATGTATAAATCATATCCGGATAAAAATGAGTTTTTTGATAAATCTAAAAGCGCACAAATTGGCAACTTTGATAAATTAGCAGGAACAACGAATTTAAAAGAGCAAATCATAAATGGAGTGTCAGAAAAAAGCATCAGGGAAAGCTGGGAGCCCGCACTCGCAAAATATAAAATAATGCGTAAAAAATATACTTTGTATGCTGACTAAAAATTGGGAATCAGGAATTGGGAGTTGATGAAAAAGAGCATAATAGTAGCATTGGATATCCAGCTTTCAGTTATGAACATTAATTCATTCGTCATTGCTAAAAGCTCCGGGGTTGCGAGGTACGAATCAATCTCCGGAAGTTTTGTGGCAATCTCAGACGTGAGGTGTCAGGAAACAGCTTTCAGCTTTGAGCATTACTACCTCCCGCCATTAAAATTGACCTCCATCTACATACCATTACCTTTTATTAAACAGTTTGGTCCTTCACGGGTTAAGTTTATCATAAATTACTTTGTTAAACTGTAATATACATGCCAATTTCGCCTTGAATTTGAGTGGCAGCAATCCATTTATCGTTACCTTTATTTGTAAGAAAAAAGCAGTTTCTTTTTCTTTTAAGGCACTAAAATAAATTGCTTTTCCAGTTTTCATTAGAAAAACAATTAGCCTAAATTCAATAAAAAAATTATTAGCAATGGCAAAAGCAATAAAAAAATCTGCATTAAATTCAGACCAAATTCAGGAAGCATACATTGATTATGTTTTAACGAACAATGAGCCTCCCAAATCGGTTTATAATTTTGCAAAAAGTTTGAAGATTTCTGAAAATGAATTCTATAACCATTTCGCCTCTTTTTCAGGTATTGAAAAAGCCATTTGGACAAGCCTCACAATTACGGCTATTTCAAAAATAAAGGAACAGGAGATATGGGCTCAATACAATTCAAGAGAAAAAATACTGTCATTTTTCTACAGCTATGTGGAATTACTAAAAACACAAAGGAGCTTTGTTGTTTATAGTTTAAAAAAGTATTCAAAAAGGCTTTCTACACCAGATGTACTATCAGCAGCGCGGGAAATTTTTGAGAATTTTGCAGAAGAAGTTATCACCGAAGGATTAGAAAGCGGCGAGCTTGCTGAAAGAAAACATTTAAGCAAGCGATATAAAGACGCACTTTGGCTTCAGTTCG
This sequence comes from Ginsengibacter sp., assembly GCA_039922575.1. Taxonomy (GTDB): domain Bacteria; phylum Bacteroidota; class Bacteroidia; order Chitinophagales; family Chitinophagaceae; genus Ginsengibacter. The sequence goes on along the minus strand of JBDTEK010000261.1, from coordinate 3,873 downwards.
CTTTTATCGTAAAATTTTGGATGGAAGACGATAGCGTAGGGTTTGAAAAAACTGATGAGGCAATTGAAAAAGGAATCAATCTTGCCTTCGATCTTTTTCAAAGATCTCCAATAGATCATTTGTTTGAGTACGGTAAGTTCCTGGTTCAAAATGGAAAGTTGAAAGAAAAAATGCGAATCTAAAAACCATGAAAGCACAGGAATCTATGCCTACCACCAAGGTAGAACGTTCAGCAAAATTTGTAAAAACCGGTTTTCAAATTGGGGGGAATTATATCAAACATTATTCAAAGAAATTATTTAATCCTGACCTCAATCGCGATGAATTAAATGAAGACAACGCCTCTGATATTTATAATTCTTTAAGCCAGTTAAAAGGCTCTGCTTTAAAGATTGCGCAGATGTTGAGCATGGATAAAAACATCATGCCAAAAGCCTACATCACTAAATTTACCCAATCGCAGTACAATGCACCACCGCTATCGGGCCCTTTAATTGTACGAACTTTTACCAAAAGTTTTGGCAAACCTCCTGAAAAAATATTTGACACATTTAATATTAATTCTACAAGGGCGGCCTCAATCGGGCAGGTTCATGAAGCTACCCTGAATGGAAAAAAATTAGCGGTAAAAGTGCAATACCCCGGCGTGGGTGACAGTATTTCTTCCGACCTGAAATTAGTAAAGCCTTTTGCTTTCAGAATATTGGGAATGAACGAAAAAGAATTAAATATTTACATCAGGGAAGTAGAAGAGCGACTGCTTGAAGAAACCGATTACAAATTGGAAGTGCGCCGTTCTATTGAAATTTCCCAGGCATGTAAAAATTTAAAAAACACCCTTTTCCCAACCTATTATCCTGAGCTCTCTTCCGATAAAATTATTTCTATGGATTGGATGGAGGGCCTTCACTTAAAAGAATTTTTAAAAACCGATCCTTCACAGGAACTGCGAAATAAAATTGGACAAGCCTTATGGGATTTTTATCATTTCCAACAACATGAATTAAGAGCGGTACATGCAGATCCTCATCCCGGCAATTTTTTAATTACTCCCGATAAAAAACTGGCCGTTATAGATTTTGGGTGCATCAAAGAAATTCCTGATGATTTTTACAACCCCTTTTTTAAACTTACGTCACCCGGGTTCATGAATAACAAAGCCGCTACCATTGATGCTTTCCGGAAGTTGGAACTCATCCGGCCAGATGATAGTAAACAACAGGTCGAATTTTACTTCAAGGCTTACAAAGAAATGATTTCTCTATTCGCGCTTCCTGATACCAGTAAAGTTTTTGACTTTCGCCCTCCCGAATTTTTCGAAAACATCTTCGACTGGGGCGAAAAAATAACTAAGATGCCCGAGTTTAAACAACCTCGAGGTGTAAAGCATTTCATTTATATTAATCGGACTAATTTTGGCCTTTATACAATTTTAAATGAGTTAGGCGCAACAGTTAAAACGGATACTTACCAACCCCACGTCTGAAATACTTTTTTTATGGTTTTAATCATTTTTTAACCGGTTACTTTTTTTGCTGGCTCCAATTGTCTTTATACTCTGCAAGGTTATATTAGTGAGTTTTTCAAAGCTAAATAATACACTGTTTTGAGGCATTTAAAAATCTACAGGGATTATTGCTTTTAACCTCCGTCGAAAAACTTATTAATAAAAGTCGGTCTTATTAACTTAAGTCATCTTTTTAAAAGGGCCGAAAGATCCTTATATTCATTGAAGATAATAAGGTAGAATGTAATAATGAATTACCTGTTCCACTAAGGTTTTGTACTGCGGAAGGAATAAATCAGTTAATTTTTTCAGGCTAAATGATTCACTGGTTCTGTCTTTTCGCGCAGAATATTTGACAACTCTGCCAATCATATTAAACAATAGATCAACAGCTCAGCCATTTTTCTTTTTCTTACCTTCACCGCCCATTTTCAAAAATTTTTACAACCCTATTCATGCTTCTTAACCAGGCAAAAAAAACATTAACACTTGCCTTTCCAATTATTCTTGGAGAGCTTGCACAAATGTCGCTGGGTATTATTGATACAGCTATGGTAGGGGCAGTTAGCTACAAGCAGTTAGCAGCAGCAGCTTTGGTAATGAGCGTCATTAATATTCCTTATGTTTTTGGGATAGGAATTACCATTTCTGTATCACAAATGGTATCTATGGCACACGGGCGCAATGATAAGAAATTAGTAAGCCATTATTTATATAACGGTTTCTGGCTTTGTGCCATCTCAGCGGTTATTATAGCTTTGGGTTTAGAATTTGGAAAAAATATTTTATTACACCTTGACCAGGATCCGGAGGTAGCGCAGATGGCTATTCCATATATGCAAATTATGGCTTGGTCGGTAATTCCAATGTTGCTATTCCTGGCTTTAAAACAATTTACCGATGGATTGGAATTTACTAAAACAGCGATGGTTCTTTCTCTCTCCGCGCTTCCTTTAAATTTCTTTTTAAACTGGTTACTCATTTATGGAAACTGGGGCTTTCCGCGCCTGGAGCTGGTGGGTGCAGGCTGGGGAACCTTCATTACACGCATGGTTATTTTTATAGTTTTAGTACTGGTGGTATTATATCACGGTATTTTCAGAAGATATATAGCCGTACGAAGTTTGGTATGGAAACTAAGATGGAAAACACAAAAAGAATTGCTTTCAATTGGTATTCCCAGCAGTTTTCAAATTACCATGGAAGCAGGGGCGTTTGCTATCTCGGGTATTCTAATAGGCACTATCGGCGCTGTAGAGCAGGCGGCGCATCAGATTGCATTAAGCATTGCATCTCTTACTTTTATGGTTTCAATGGGATTATCGCAGGCAGGCTCTATTCGCACCAGCAATGCCTTCGGCAGAAAAGATAAATCAGCCATTTCTGATATCGGAAAAAGCACCCTCTATATGGCGCTGATATATGGAGGTTTTTGCGCAATTATTTTTATCATTTTCCGAAATCAATTGCCTTATCTTTTTAATGATGAACACAAAGTAGTTTCGCTGGCTTCATTCTTGCTTTTATTCGCAGCTATTTTCCAGGTTTCAGACAGCACACAGGCCACTTCTGCCGGTTTATTGCGGGGCATTAAAGATGTAAAAGTACCCACTGTATTTATAGCTATAGCGTATTGGGTTATCGGAATTCCTGTGGGTTGCCTTTTGGCATTTTATTATAAAATGGGAGCCGTAGGAATATGGATAGGATTTATTGTAGGACTTACTTTTTCAGCGCTGTTCCTGAGTTTAAGATTTAAGAAAATGGCCATGATCAATAAGTAAAAGATTTCTTATAAAATCTTCCTATTCTATAGGCTTTGTATCTTTTTTCTGCTGAAGAATTCTTCTTTGATTGGCTATTTCCTGAGTTTGCTTTTCCTGTTCTTTCTTATTTACATTAAGGTCATCCTGAAAATCTTTTATTTTCTTTTCTATTTTTGCCTGTTCTTTCTGAAGACTTTCTAATTTCTTTTCCGCGTTTGCTACTTCATCTGTTTGCGCAATTACTGCCAGGTTATAAGCTTGTAAATTAATGCCGCTTTGAAAACTATTAAGAAAGGAAACACTGTTCTTTGATGGAGTAATATCCGCAACTATTTTGGCACCCTTCACTTTGTCTTCAGGAATTTCACCTGCTTTAGCGGCTATCATTGTCACTAAAGATTTATCTTTTTCTTTTCGGCTTTTTCTTTCTACTTTAAAAAGAACATCCTGAGCTTCATCAGGGCTTAGATCTTTGAGTCTTGCATTACGAAATATCAAAAATCCTTTTGATTTACCGGCATTGTATCCTTCTGATTTCAATTTATCTTTTATCACATTTTCGGTTTCATCAGGCGGAAGGTTGTATTCTGCAATATAACC
>JBDTEK010000260.1:0-2693 GCA_039922575.1 Ginsengibacter sp. | reverse complement strand
TGGTCAACTACCTGAATCTCTAATAATTTTCCCGCTGCTCTTAATTTCTCGGTTAATTCCTCATCCTGCCTGCTTGGCCTTAAACTTCCGCTTGGATGATTATGGCAAAGTATGAGTGACGTAGCTTTTACTTCCAGCGCTTTTTTAAAGATAATTCGCGGATCTACGATGGTGTGGGTTATGCCTCCGGTGCTCATTACTTCAAAGTGATTTATTTTATTCGCGCGGTTTAAAAAAACAACGGCAAAAACTTCGTGTGAATAATCTTTTAAAGAAGTTTTCAAAAATTCTGCCAACTCTTTGCTTGACCTTCCGGTTTTTCTGGTTAATATATCAGAATTTGATCTTCTTCGCCCCAATTCTAAAGCGGCAGCTATAGTAACGGCTTTTGCTTCGCCAATACCTTTTATTTCCATTAATTCATGCAGGGAAAGTTTACCCAATTCATCGAGATTATTTCCACCTAAGTAAAGCACTTCCTTTGCCAGGTCAACGGCAGAACGATTTCCGCTTCCGGTATTTATTAAAATAGCAAGTAACTCAGAATCGCTGAGGCTTTCTCTTCCTTTCAACAATAATTTTTCCCGCGGCCTGTCGTCTACTGCCCAATTTTTTATAGAAGTGGAAGACTTGTTAACACTTTCCATGAATTTGAGTTTATTTCCAAAAATATATATTATAATTTCGCCGGACTAATTATCCTCCTATTATAATTTCTTTTATGCATCCAAATGTAAAAATATTTTCAGGAACAGGGTCGCAATACCTGGCGAACCAAATTGCATTAAGGTTTGGCGAGCCTTTAGGCAAAATAAATATCCAAAAATTCAGCGATGGCGAAATTGGTGTAGAATACCTTGAAAGTATTCGTGGTCAATTTGTGTTTTTAATTCAAAGTACGTTTTCGCCCACTGATAATCTGATGGAATTGTTGTTGATGATAGATGCGGCAAAGCGGGCATCAGCCTACAAAGTAATCGCTGTAATGCCGTATTACGGATATGCACGCCAGGATAGAAAGGATAAGCCGCGCGTAGCTATCGGGTCCAAATTAGTTGCAAATATGATTGTTGCAGCAGGCGCCGACAGAATTATTACCATGGATCTTCATGCGCCTCAAATACAAGGTTATTTTGATATACCTGTTGACCACCTGGATTCATCTGCAATTTATATTCCTTACATTGAAGACCTTAATCTTGAGAACCTGACTTTTGCTGCGCCGGATGTAGGAAGCGCCAATCGCATCAGGGATATTGCAAGCTACTTTGAAGTGGATATGGTTATTTGTGACAAGCATAGAAGGAGAGCCAATGAAATAGAAAGTATGGTAGTAATTGGTGAAGTTACTAATAGGGACATTGTATTGATAGATGACATTTGCGATACCGGAGGTACACTCTGTAAAAGTGCCGGGTTATTAATGGAAAAAGGCGCCAGGAGCGTGCGTGCTTTTTGTACTCATCCTGTGCTTAGCAATAATGCTTATGAAAATATTGAGAATAGTGTGTTGGAAGAATTGGTTGTGTGCGATACGATACCCATAAAAAATAAAATTTCAAAATTAAAAGTAGTTTCGGTGGCGGATCTTTTTGCAATTGCAATAAGGAATGCTTATGAAAACAAAAGTATCAACAGCCTTTTTATAAGAAGCAAAATGTATAAGAAAAACAAAGCCAGAGTATAACAGGGTTTTTAAATTTTGCAGGGTTTCAGATTTTAGAGTTCCTTCTGGCTTTTCAAACCCACCGTATTCCTTTTCTTTTTTTATTGAAAAAAGAAACAAAAAATTATTTGCAAAATTCATTTTTATTTTTAAGGTAGCTGATGAGGGAGCTTCACTTAGTTCAATGATAACCCGAATGTGTGGCGTCGTTTGTGCGGCAAGCTCAAAGCCTGCCTGATTTGACGGAGAAAAAAACTCTTCGATGTAATTCTTACTTCCACCATCGTTTGAATGCCGGTTGTTGCAATACTGAAACCAAGAAAAGTCTCAATTCCATTCCTGTTGGCATTTTTTTTCATTTTTATAATAAGAAAAATAAAAAGAATATAAAGCCCATGCATCAAAACACTGCTTTTTGTTGTCCTACTATATTAAATGTTATTTAAATTTTTAACGTCATTTATTTTATAACTTTTTTATTTACCAATATGCATACAAAAGCTTTCGTTTATTTAAGAAAATCATCTTCCTGTTTTTGCATTTCCTTTATTCTACTCTTTTGTTTTTCTATGCCGTTTCAAGTTTTTGCGCAGACGAAAACCATTACAGGAAATGTAAAGGGTACAGATGGCGATCCACTTTCAGGAGTTACAGTTCTTGAGAAAGGTACCAGCAATGGAGCTGCAACAGACGCTTCGGGTAATTTTTCCATTACAGTCGCTAATGACAATGCTTCGCTTATCATTTCCTCTCTGGGTTATCAATCGCAAACGATTGCATTGGCCGGCCGTTCGGAAATTTCTGTAACCTTGCAGGGAGCGGCAGCCACCCAATTAGAACAAGTAGTTGTGGTTGGATATGGCACTCAAAAACGACGGGATCTTACGGGGTCTATTGCATCTGTTCAAGGAGCAGATCTTGCCAAACAGCCAGTGGTAACAGCCACGCAGGCATTGCAGGGAAAAGTAGCCGGGGTGCAAATAATCAGTTCCGGCCAACCTAATTCGTTGCCTACTGTAAGAATAAG
>JBDTEK010000259.1:0-10174 GCA_039922575.1 Ginsengibacter sp. | reverse complement strand
TTTCCTAAACGGGTCGAAGGTAAGTTTCACAGGATATAACACCAAAAAAAAATTTATCCTATCATTTTACAAATCTTAAATCATTGAATTAGTCTATTCGTATGAATGGCAAATAACAAATAAAACTTTTGCACTTCTGTTAGTAATTTGCAAAAAAAGAACCCGTCGTTATTTACGATATTTGCAGGAGTTTAAAAGTTGAATTTGCTCAAATGTTTTATTGTTGCCTTGTTGCATTGTTGGATGGGCGGATGGTTGAATTATGGAACTCTTTAAGTAATTCAAATTGGCCCTTTAAGTTGCCCATATGTTTATTTAATTATTAATTATTGTATTCTTTATGAAGTTTTCTCACTTACATGTGCATACGCAGTTTTCGTTATTGGATGGCGCGGCATCTATTAAAGCGCTTTACAATAAAGCAATTGCCGATGGCATGCCGGCGCTTGCTATTTCTGATCATGGAAATATGTTTGGCGTTTTTGAATTTGTAAAACATGCACATTCACTAAAAAATGCTGATGGTTCGCTGAAGGTGAAACCCATCGTCGGATGCGAATTTTATATCACCGAAAACCGGCATCAAAAGCAATTTACCAAAGAACAAAAGGATCCCCGTCACCACCAGATATTACTTGCTAAAAATGCAAAAGGCTACAAAAATTTAATCAAGCTTACCTCCCTGGGATATACAGAAGGAATGTATTCCAAATACCCGCGAATTGATAAAGAACTCATTCATAAATACCATGAAGGATTAATTGCTTCCACCTGCTGTCTGGGCGGCCTTGTTCCTCAATTAATTTTAAAGAAATCGGAAGCAGAAGCTGAAAATGAGTTTAAATGGTGGCTCAATATTTTCCAAAAAGATTATTATGTAGAAATTCAAAGACATGGTATTCCTGATCAGGAAAAAGTGAATAAAGTACTATTGAAATTTGCAAAAAAATACGACGTTCATATTATTGCAAGCAATGATTCGCATTATGTAGATGAAAAAGATTTTAATGCACACGATATTTTACTTTGTCTAAACACGGGTGAGAAGCAGTCAACTCCTGCTTTACGAGAGTTTTCTGATGATGATGTTTCGGTTAAGAATAAACGTTTTGCATTTCCCAATAACCAATTTTACTTAAAAAATACTTCGGAAATGCTTTCGGTGTTTGATGATCTTCCCCAGGCTTTGGATAATACCAATGAGATCATTGATAAAATTGAAACCCTTGATTTAAAATCGGATATACTTTTACCGCACTTCACAGTTCCAAAAGAATTTCTTTCACAGGAAGCCTATCTTGAACATTTAACCTGGGAAGGCGCTAAAAAAAGATATTCGGAGATAACCCCTGAAATAGAAGAACGCCTCAATTTTGAGTTGTTTACCATAAAGACAATGGGTTTTGCCGGATATTTTTTAATTGTTCAGGATTTTATTATTGCAGGTAAAAAATTGGGTGTATTTGTTGGTCCGGGCAGAGGTTCCGCCGCAGGATCTGTGGTAGCTTATTGCATTGGAATTACTAATATTGATCCTATAAAATACAATTTACTATTCGAAAGATTTTTGAATCCCGATCGTAAATCAATGCCGGATATAGATACTGATTTTGACGATGAGGGAAGACAAAAAGTAATGGATTATGTAGTGGATAAATATGGTAAGAATCAGGTGGCGCAAATTATTACTTATGGCACCATGGCAGCAAAAATGAGCATTAAAGATGTTGCCCGGGTTATGGATCTTCCGTTGCCTGAAAGTAATGCGCTGGCAAAATTAGTCCCTGATAAAGCGGGCACTTCTTTAAGAAGGGTTTTACAAGCGCCTATAACCGGGCCTAAATCTCTAACTGAAGATGGCGTGGGTGCCGACGACATTAGTAATATTCAAAAATTACGCGAAATTTATAAAGGAGACGACATCAGAAGTAAGGTTTTGCATGAAGCGGAAATATTGGAAGGTTCAGTAAGAAATACCGGCATTCATGCATCGGCAATTATCATCGCTCCTTCAGATCTGATGGAATTAATTCCGGTTGCTGTTTCCAAAGATTCTGATTTGTGGTTAACGCAAATTGATGGCAGTAATATAGAAAGTGCCGGTTGTTTAAAAATGGATTTTTTAGGTTTAAAAACGTTAAGCATTTTAAAGACGGCGCTGCAATTAATTAAGCGAAATCATGGTGTTACCATAGATCTCGATACACTTCCATTGGATGATGAGCTTACATACAATTTATACCAGCGTGCAGATACAAATGGTACTTTTCAGTTTGAAAGCCCGGGCATGCAAAAGTATTTAAGAGACCTGAAACCTGATAAATTTGATGATCTTATTGCCATGAACGCACTGTATCGTCCAGGCCCAATTGCATATATCCCATCTTATATCGAGCGTAAGCACGGGAGACAGGATATCATTTACGATCTACCGGAGATGGAGGAATTTCTTAAAGATACTTATGGAATCACCGTATATCAGGAACAGGTAATGCTGCTGTCTCAAAAGATTGCAGGATTTAGTAAGGGTGATGCCGATACCCTGAGAAAAGCAATGGGAAAGAAAAAGCGGGATGTGCTGGATAAAATGAAAGAGCAGTTTATAGAAGGCGCGAAGAAAAATAACCATCCCGTAAATAAATTAGAAAAGATATGGGCTGATTGGGAAGCGTTTGCCCAATATGCATTTAATAAATCCCACTCAACATGCTACGCTTATGTGGCATATGAAACTGCTTATTTAAAGGCGCATTATCCAAGTGAATATATGGCGGCGGTTTTAAATCATGCAGGAGCTATTGAGAAGATCACTTTCTTTATGGAAGAGTGTAAAACGATGGGCATTAAAGTGTTGGGGCCTGATATTAATGAGTCTCAGAAAGGCTTTGCAGTCAACATGAAAGGAGAAATACGCTTTGGCTTTAATGGTATGAAAGGTGTAGGCGAAGCGGCAATTGAAAACATTATTGAAGAACGGGAAAAGCACGGAACATTTATTTCGATCTTTGATCTTATTAAAAGAGTCAACCAAAGAACGGTGAATAAAAAATCGTTGGAAAGTCTTGCTTATGCAGGGGCTTTCGATTGCTTTAATAATTTTCACCGCGCACAGTTTTTCTTTACCGTTCCCGGAGAAAACATGAATTCACTGGAAAAAATAATAAGGTTTGGCAATCAATACCAGGCGCAATTAAATAGTAGTACCAATACACTTTTTGGCGATCTGCAAATGGCGGATGTAACTCCTCCCTCCATTCCCGAATGCGAGCCATGGCCATTGATAAAATTATTGGATTATGAAAAAGAGATAACCGGTATGTACATGAGCGGGCACCCTTTGGATAATTTTAACTTTCAAATGAAGCACTATGGCCTTTCAACAATTTTGGAATTCAATGAATTTAAAGAAGCAGTAAATCTGCATCCGAACCCGGGTAGGTCATTCAGAATAGCAGGACTGGTAACAGAAGCACAACACAGGGTTTCCAGGAATGGCCATAAATTCGGAGTGTTCTCCATTGAAGATTATACATCTAAAATGGAACTGATGCTGTGGAGAGATGACTATGTAAAATTTAATAGTTATCTCGAAACGGGAATGGTTATCTGTTTTACCGGTGCATTTAAACAAAGGTTTGCCACATCTCCTTATGAATTTAAATTAAATAATATCTGCCTCCTGGAAACTTTAATGAGATCAGGCACTAAAAAGCTTCAGATAGATATGAAGGCTATAGAAGTTACGCCTGATTTTATTGAATTCATGAGCGAAAATGTTCATCAGTTCCCTGGTGGATCTACATTAAAACTTTGTATAAATGATGCCAATACTAAATTAAAATTTGGGATGTACACTTTGGGAAATGGATTTGAGATGAATGACGAAATGGCGAATTACCTGCAAGAAAAACCTGAATTTGATATTCAGGTTGAATTAACATGACGTTGATATGTCAATTCAACATTTAAACTTTATTGGTTGTAATTTTGCACTATTAAATTAAAATTATTTAGAAATTAATAAAAAATTAATTATGGCACTGGAATTCACAGATGTAAACTTCAAAGAACAAGTTCTTGATTCGGACAAATTGACTATGATAGACTTTTGGGCAGAATGGTGTGGCCCATGTCGCGCAATAGGCCCCGTTGTGGAAGAACTTTCTAAAGAATATGCTGGCAAGGTAAATATCGGAAAAGTAAATGTGGATCAAAATCCGCAATTGAGTGTAAAATATGGTATCACCAGCATACCCGCTATTCTATTTGTAAAAGGTGGCGAAGTGGTAGATAAATTAGTAGGCTCACAACCAAAAGGGAATTTTGTAAAAAAGATTGAAGCTCATAAATAAGAAATCCTGTTAATTGGTTGTTTAATAAGTTTAAAAAGGTTAATCCGTTATTTGGGTTAACCTTTTTTGGTAATGACAGGTCTCGGCGTGTACTGCTCATGCCCTGGAAAAATCACTTCGGAGAAATTCCTCTTGTATCCTCCGCTCCTCTTACCTGGTAAACGCTGTCCACCACATACTTTTCCATGCCACGCCAGGGTAGCGAACCAAAATATTCTTTGTAATGCACTTCTACGTCTCTTCCTGCATTATTCAATAAAATTTGAGCAACACTTTCTTTTTTTACGCTAAAATTAAATTCGTTACTCTGAATGTTTTGTTTGAATCCGCTTTGAATTATTTTGCCTTCATAGGTTTTAAAAACATAACCCTTTTTCATAAAAGTATTGAGCGTGCCAGCTTTAGTACCTGAGCCAAATACCCAGAAAAACCTTATATAAAAAAAGATACCTAATCCAAGAATGAGAATAATAAGTGTAGTGCGGAATATTTTACGTCCTCTCATTATTTAAAATTTTTATGAAGATATGATTTGATTTTATATTTACGATTTTACCTACTGCCTCATTTATTTCTCCACTACCAATAACGGCTCAGCAGACGCGGTTTGGAACGTACCGCGCTCATGCTTGTGTTTGAAAAAGATCATAAATAAAATGGCTACTATTAATGCATATAAAGCAAATGAGAGCCAGATTCCATTCCAGTCTTTGGTTCTGTCTGCATTGGTAAAATATTTTTCAATTACCACTCCGCTAACTGCACTTCCCAGTATAGCTCCTACTCCATTTGTCATCATCATAAAGAGACCTTGTGCACTGGCCCTTATGGATGAATCACTCTGTGTTTCTACAAAAAGTGAACCTGAAATATTAAAAAAATCAAAAGCCATTCCATAAACAATACAAGAAAGAATGATCATCCAAAGCCCGTCTCCGGGGTTCCCATAAGCGAACAAACCAAAGCGCAAAACCCATGCAAACATACTTATGATCATTACTTTTTTAATTCCAAAATTTTTAAGGAAAAAAGGAATTGCCAAAATAAATAACGTTTCTGATATTTGTGATATAGACATGATAATAGCAGGATATTTTACCGCAATCATATCTTTATATTTATCTATCTGGGCAAAATCGTGTAGAAACGTATCACCGTAAGCGTTAGTTAATTGAAGCGCCGCACCCAGCAGCATTGCGAATATGAAAAACACCGCCATTTTCCGCTTTTTAAAAAGAGCAAATGAATCCAAACCTAAAGCGCCGGCAATAGAAGTACTTTTTACGCGATTGAGCTGTGGCGGGCATTTAGGCAACGTAAAAGCATAGAACCCTAAAAATAATGCGGCGCCTGATGCTACATAAAACTGGTCGGAAGATGTTTCGATGTGCAACAAACTAACTACCCATAAAGCAACTATAAAACCGATTGTTCCCCAAACTCTTATAGGTGGATACTCTATTACTACATCCCGGCCTTCTCTTTTTAAGGCAGAATAAGCTACAGCTATGGAGAGGGATATCGTTGGCATATAAAAACACATGTTCAGGAGCATTACCCAAAACATTGTTGTAGGATCTTTTACCATTGGTAATGAAAAAAGAACGATAGCGCCAAGGATATGGCAAATACCAAAAAGTTTTTCGGCATTGATCCATTTATCGGCAACGATCCCTAACAGAGCAGGCATAAATAGAGAAGCAATACCCATTGTAGAAAAAAGTGCTCCGAAAGCAGAACCCGTCCACACACTGGTATTGGTAGTTGGATCTATTAAGGGATACAGTTTTGGCAATGTTTGAAACCAATAAGCCCCAATGGTAATGAGCCACGACCCCCACACAAAAAACTGGAAAAAAATCATTACAACGAGACGGAATTTAATATTCTTCATAAGCGGATTTTAGAGACATTATTTTTGGTTACAAAAGCTTTGCATTCATTCGTGTGGCAAATTATGGATTTTTACACTTTTTATTACAAGTACCTGCTGAAAGTTTTTGAAAGATAAGAGAATTACCAAAATATTTTTAACTAAGTTTTCATTTCAACATAAATTCCTACTTTGCATTTAGAATTTTGCTTCATTCATTTTTTTACTTTTTCCTTCTAATTCGAATAATAAAAAACACCTTAATTGAAAAAATCTGTCTTATTTTCTCTCGTTTTTATAATTATAGCATCTTCAGTTTTTGCGCAAATAATACCGAATGCCATTAATGCAAAAAATACTATACGCTGCTTTACTATGGAGCGTATGGAGCAGGCAATAAAAAAAGATCCATCATTACCACAAAAATGGAAATTAGAAGGAGAAAAACAATACCGTCTTTATTTACAGCGAAAAGCGGGTGAAAAAGAAATGCAGACGGAGGCAAATCCCATTATCATCCCCATCGTGTTTCATATAGTAGATGATTCTACAAAACAAACATGGGTTACTGACAGGGATATTTATGAACAAGTGGAAATATTAAATGAAGCTTATGGAGGATTGAAAGCCGATGGTTTTAAGAAGGTAATTCCAACAGAAATATATAACAGGCTGGGCCGCGTGCCCATCAAATTTGTTTTGGCAAAGCGCAGCCCTACGGGTGCGCTTACCTCCGGCATAGAGCGTAGAATAAATGCCAGCCCGGATCATATCTCAATTAAGGCTGATTCTACTGGCGGCCTTAATGCATGGGATGTAACTAAATATGTGAATGTGTGGGTGGGCACTTTTACAGTTAGCGATGGAGATTTGCTGGGTATTTCTACTTTTCCCTTTACTACAGGTGAAGGGCCGCAAGGTGTGGTTATAGGTACGGTTACGCTTCCATATACAAGTAATGTAACCAGAAGCTATGTACCTGCTTATTCGGAAGGTGGCACGCTTGCTCATGAGATCGGGCATTATTTTTATCTATGGCACACCTTCGGGGATGAGACTTTTTGCAATAATGATGATTTTAGAATACAGGCAGGATGGCCACTTCCCACAGGTGCAGGGCCTGAGGGCGATGATACACCTGAGGAAAAAGACGATTACCCGGGCAATGCAACTTTTGGAAATCCCAGCCAGAATTATTCTGATGGTTGTGCTCCAACTTCTTTTGGTGAAATGTATGGGAGCTTTATGAATTATTTTGATGACCGTGCTTTATTTATGTTTTCTAACGGAATGAGAAAAAGAGTGGAAGGGTGTATTGACTTATACAGGCCGGGATTAAAAACATCTAACGGTGCCACGGCGCCTGTTACTGTTAATGATGCCTTTCTGGTAACCGTATCTCCCCGAGGCATTCCGGAACGAAAAGACTTTATTTTAAATAATTCCCCTCTTACAGCAACTGTTAGGAATAGCGGTACCGGTATTCTCAATTCAGTTACATTGAATGTAAAATCAGACGCAAATTCTACAGTAAGTAAAAGCTTCGCTTTAAATCTTCCAACAGGCGCTGATACTACATTATACCTTGGTGTAATTAGCGGTGCGACAGGTTCTCATGTTATAACTGTCAGTACTTCTGCACCTAACAATGTGGCAGATATGTTTACCAACAACGATACAATTCAATCATTTTTATATATTACTACAGGAAATATTACCGCTCCCTTTATTGAAAACTTTTCATCTGCAACATTTCCTCCTGCAGGATGGCAGTTATGGAATCCTAATAACAATGAAACGTGGCAAAGAGACGATTCATCGGGTTTTGCAAATGCAGGTTGCGCGGCGGTAAAAAATTATGGTTACAATGGCGGCGGCCAATTTGATGACCTTATTTCTCCAGCTATTGACCTGCAAGGCGCTGATTCTGCCTATTTAAATTTCAAAGTAGCGTACGGCGCTTATAGCCTTACAGATGTTTCAGTGTGGGACGGGCTGGAAATTTATGTTTCCAATGATGGTGGAATCTCTTATCATCTCGCTTATAAAAAAACAGGAAGTTTTTTAAAATCGGTTGCCACAGCACAGACATCAGAATTTATCGCATTGCCTTCTTCACCGGAGAAGTGGAGAAATGATTCTATTAACCTTACTCCTTATATCATTCGTGGAAATAAATTATTAGTGAAGTTTAGGAATGTAAATGCTTATGGTAATAATCTGTATTTAGACGATGTGGGAGTTTCATTATTCGCTATTGCTGCAAGAGATGCGTATCCTGTCTCTATATTAAATTTACCCGGATTTTCATGTAGTGGCTCGCTCAATCCTTCTGTGGTTATTGGTAATAATGGATTAGAACCTTTAAAAACGTTGAAAATAAATTATAACGTAGATAATGGTACTGCAAATACAATAAGCTGGACGGGTTCTATTTTAAAAGGATTTACAGATATTGTTCCAATTCCTGTTATAAACGGATTAGCGCCAGGTTCCCATTCTATCACCATATTTACTTCAAGCCCCGATGGGTTCGCTGATTTGAATGTTTTGAATGATACTATCAGGAAATCATTTTATGTTTTTGGAAAAGTGGCATCACCCGTTGTTGAAGGGTTTGAAAACCCCACCTTTCCTCCTGCTAACTGGGCAGTAAATAATCCTGACCAGGGTATTACCTGGGAAAGAACCACTGCCGCGGCGTCTACAGGAATAGGTTCTATGGTGATAAGGAATTTTGATATTACAGCTACCGGAACAACGGATCAATTTATCTCTTCAGTGATAACAGGAAATCCGGCTTACGATTCAGTTTTTGTTTCATTCGATTATGCTTATGCAACCGGTGTTAGTTTACCGCCAAATGGGCTAGATACACTTGAGATACAGGTATCAACAGATTGCGGGCAAACGTTGACCACTGTTTGGAAAAAATGGGGAACTGATTTGCAAACAATAACAGGGAATGGCAATTCTTTAACACGGTATATACCCACTTCGGCAGATTGGAAAAATATTAATTTATTTTTGTCCGGCGTGGTTGACAATAGTGATTTCCAGGTATATTTTGTCGCAAAAAGTAATAAGCAAAATAACCTGTACGTTGATTACATTAATATTTTTGGAAAAACCGTTCCAGCGCGCCTGAAAAAGCAGGGATACCTTGTGTATCCAAGTCCTTTTAAAGAACAATTTATTATAAGAAATTATGAGGATCCAATTACCTTCCAAAGTGCTGAAGTTTATAACTCTGCTGGACAAAAAGTTTGGTCGCAACAATTTAATGGAACAGCATATAGAGAAGTATTTGTTGACCTGGCAAAACTTCCCGCAGGTGTTTACATTGTAAAATTAAATTACACAGACAAGACAGTAACAAGTAGATTAGTTAAAGAATAAAAATGGATTTGTGAATAGAGATTCAGCACAATGATTTGTGTGATTTATTTGATTGCTGTGCTTAAAACTTTTCCCCTTCAAACTAATTATTTTAATCACTTAATTGTGATTCTCACAACCGATATTTTTTATACTTTACTGTTATTAGTGACGGCCTGACAGAGATCGTCAGACCGTTATTAACTTTAATCAAAGTTCAGAAATCAGGCTCTTCCCTCCTATTAATCATTTTAATCCCTCTAATCATAGTTCAGAAATCAGGCTTGCAGCTATCTTTTTATTTTGTCGAAATATATCAGAACCAGGATCCAAAATTTAAGATCTCTTCTCTACCTTTGAGCCATGACATCAACCAAAAAAAGTGAAGAATTATTTGAAGAAATAAGTGCTTTGAATGAAGGAAAAATTTTCGGAAAGATTACTGAAAAAGTAATATCAGGTGAAAGAATAAGCGATGAAGAAGCATTACTTCTTTTTGAAAAGGCCAGCCTGGGCCTTAGTGGTACATTAGCCAATTATATCAGGGAGAAAAAACATGGCGACACCACTT
>JBDTEK010000258.1:0-8293 GCA_039922575.1 Ginsengibacter sp. | reverse complement strand
TTCCAATAATCTCCCTGCACTCTTTGAATGTAAACTACGCGGCCCAGCACTATTACGCCAAGCACTATTATGCCCAGGAAGCATAGATGCACACGCCATAATATGTCTTTTTTTACATCCAATTTCTAATTTTTATTTTCTAATACTAAATCCTGATTTCTAAACCTTAATTCCCAATTCTGAAGGTTAAACTATCTCACATTTAGCCTTACATCTCAGGAAACTATCGAGATTCCCGCAAAACTTCGGAAGATTGCTTCGTTCCTCTCAACCCCGAAGTTTTTCGCAATGACGCGGAGTGGTGGTCCCAATTTCCTAATTCCTAATTCCTGATTCCTCATTCCTCATTCCTCATTCCTCATTCCTGATTCCTCATTCCCTAACTCCTGATTCCCAATTTTTAAATTCCAATCCTCAATCCCGAATCCTAAATTATTTTTCCTTAAGAGTATCAATAATTCTTACCGGTGGTATTGTCAATTGCTTCAGCCCTAACGGCTCTACTGCTCTTGCCAATTCGCTTTCTTTACTTCTGAAAATCACATCTCTTTTTACTGTTTTAAATTCATACTCCATTTCTTTCAGATGCCTTTCAGTTGCATTTATTTTTCTCATCATTTTATCAGCATAATGTCCGTTTGCTATATAAAAAATTGCCAATGCCGCAGTAAAAAAATAAAAAGGAATGTTCTTTACTATCCACCGGTTGTAACCCAATGCCCAACGCCTCTTATGCTGTTTGCCTTTTTTTATCTGCCCGGTTATCTTATTTTCAGTTTCCATTTTTTATCTGACGGATCAATTTTTTACGAAAAAATTATTTTTTATTTTATCGAAACTTCTTGCTTCTCCGCAACTCGCAATTTTGAACTCCTTGATCTTGGATTATTTTTTATTTCCTCCATGGAAGGAATAATAGGTTTTTTGGTGATCACTTTTAATTGATTCATTTTAAGATTACCATATAAATCGCGTGTTTGCTCTTCTTTAAAATTTCCATTCTTAAAAAAATTTTTTACAATTCTGTCTTCCAAAGAATGAAAAGTAATTACCGCAATCCTTCCCCCTTCATCCAAAACGGCCACTGCCTGTTCAAGCATCTCTTTAAGCGCATCTAATTCATCATTTACTTCAATTCTCAAAGCCTGAAAAACCTGTGCAAAATACTTGTCCGGATTTCCTTTTACAACCGGATAAACTGCATTTTTAAATTCATTGACAGTATTCAAAGGGTACGATTTTCTTAAATTCACTATTGTTTTCGCTAACGTTTTTGAATTAGTGACTTCGCCATATTGTTCAAATATTTTGTGCAATCTTTCCTCTGAATAACTTCTGATGACACTGCCAGCTGTTATTTCTTCGTTCTGGTTCATGCGCATATCCAGGGCTGCGTCAAAGCGTGTAGAAAATCCTCTTTCAGGCACATTTATCTGATGGCTTGAAACGCCAAGGTCAGCAAGAATGCCATTTACTTTTATAATTTTATGCAAACGAAGAAATCTCTGAAGATGGCGAAAATTATGAGAAATAAAAATGACACGATTATCATCAGGCAGATTTATTTCAGCATCCTTATCCTGATCAAAAACAATTAATTGACCGGTAGAATCTAATTTATCCAGGATTGCTTTACTATGGCCGCCTCCGCCAAAAGTGCAATCTACATAAATCCCATTCGGAATTATTTGAAGATGCTCAATTACCTCGTGCAACAAAACCGGCACATGAAATAAGCCCTCCTTCATGTTATTCAGTTTTTGTTCTGTTACCGGTCATTACTTCTTTTGCTAAATCGCTGAATGCTTCCGGCGAAAAAGTTTCAAAGAACTGTTGATATTTTATTTTATCCCAAATCTCAATTTTATCAATGGCCGAAACCAAAACAATATCCTTTTCCAAACCAGCATATTCCATCAAATTTTTTGGCAATAACAACCGGCCTGAATTATCTAATTCAACCTGTGTAGCTCCATTTAAAAAGTAGCGTTTGAATTGCCTTACTTTTGGATCAAAATCATTCAAATTGCTCAATTCAGAAAACAAAGGCTTCCAGCTTTTAGATGTGTATAAGCTCAGGCATTTTTCGAATCCACGGTTTAAAACAAAAGGTTCACCCCCGGTATCCGGTAGTTGCTTCTTAAAACCTGACGGTAAAAGAAAGCGTCCTTTTGCATCTAATGTAGCTTCGTATTCGCCTATAAAGCCCGTCATTGCTGATAAATTAAAGATTTTTATAAATTTCCTCCACAAAATAACACTTTTTCCCACTTTTTCAACTTTTTTATCCAAAACTTTTTTATCCACAATACTGAAATA
The DNA here is from genome assembly GCA_039922575.1 of Ginsengibacter sp. Taxonomy (GTDB): domain Bacteria; phylum Bacteroidota; class Bacteroidia; order Chitinophagales; family Chitinophagaceae; genus Ginsengibacter. The sequence continues at coordinate 5,974 of JBDTEK010000258.1, read as the reverse complement.
GGCTACGCTAAAGGAGCAATTATAAAATTTGTAATAAATTTATGTGCACAAGGTGTGAATAGCCTGTGAATAACAGGTGGACAATTAATAATTCCGTTTGTTTTTTTGAATTCGAGCAAGAAAGAATCAAAAGATTAAATGGCCCAATCTGATAGCACTTAATTTGCGGGGTTACTTTGAAGATTTTGGATTCGCTAGTTGGTTATTCGCGACTTCAGTAGATTTTAAAAAAAAAATAAAATATCGCTTGGGACAATAATAGAATATCAGGAGTCCATCACTAAACGGTTTTCTTTTTCAGAACCGGCAGTTCAATTGTGAAACAGCTTCCTTTTCCGGGCGAGCTTTCAGCTTTTATTTTTCCTTTATGCGCATCTACAATAGATTTTACATAACTCAGCCCAAGGCCGAAGCCTTTTACATTATGGATGTTACCGGTATGCGCACGGTAAAACTTTTCAAAAATTCTTTGTAATGTTTCTTTATTCATTCCTATTCCGTTGTCTTCAATTTTTATGCGGATATGGCTGTTAAAATTGAGTGTCGTCAGCTTAATTAAAAGATTGTCCTGAGAATACTTTATGGCGTTATCTAACAGATTATTAATAATATTAGTAAAATGCACATCATCGGCCAGAACGCAATCATTAACCGCATTCAAATTGACCTGAAGTCTTCCATTTTTTTCTTTTAATGGAAGCTCGATATTGTTTAATGCAGCATTAATTAAATCATTGGCATGTAGCGGTTTTACATTCAGTTGTATCAATTGCTTATCAATCAATGCGGCCTGTAGTATGGTCTCTACCTGCTTATTCATCCGTTTGTTCTCATCTTTGATAATACCCGAAAAGTAATCTGTTTTTGCCCTGTCATTAATAACCTTTTCATTTTTCAAAGCATCTACAGCAAGAGAAATTGTTGCTAATGGCGTTTTAAATTCATGCGTCATATTATTAATAAAATCCGATTTAATTTCACTCAATTTTTTCTGATTCAGATAAGCCTTTATCGTAATAAAAAATGCTGCAAAAATGATACAGGTAAAAATGATAGCGCCCAATACCATCCAAAGCATTTGACGCCAGATAATGTTTTTTACATGGGGCACTACTATCACCAATAATTCCTGAGGTACCAATCCCTCAGAAAGGCTTCCCCCGGGTGAATCAAGCGGATAAACGAATGATGTATTGTGCTCTGTGTCAGCATAGGCTTCATAAAATTTTTTGGATGGAAGCTCATCGCCAATCATAGAAGTGGAGGTGATAGCAAATTCGAAGTCAATATCTTTAACACTGTACTTTTCAAACGCTTTTTTTATGCGGGACCTTATTTCTTCCCTTGAAAATTTGCGCGCTATCGTAGACGGAAATACGTTCAGAGGAAAAAGAAGGTCAGCATTTTTCCTGTTTTCAAAAGGAGACATTTTGCCTTTTTCCTCTATAAGATCTTTCCCCGCTGTGGCCGTTACCATTTTTACAGTTTCCTCAAATTGAAGCTCTCTGTCCTGAAGAGCCTGCTTTATCCAAACGATCTGAAAAAAAACAATGCCTAACGCGGAAATGAAAACAAGAACCGTAATAATGGGGAAAATTTTTTTCATGCAAGGCAAATTTAAACTTCACAAGTGCTAATACACCACTACAGCGTGTTCGCGTAAATATTTTAACTAACTGTTATCTTTTGTAATAATTAAAAACAAAGGTTTGTATTTATTTCCAGTAATTAGATATAATTTAGATTTATGATCTCACCATCAAAAGGAACTTTACTGATCGCTAATCCGTTTTTAAAAGATCCAAATTTTATAAGAACCGTTATTTTCGTTTGCGAACATATGACGGAAGGTACTTTCGGTTTCATTTTAAACAAGACATATCCTAAAAAATTAAATGAGCTTTTACCTGATTTGGAAAGCATTCATTTCCCTATTTATCAGGGAGGACCAGTACAAACAGATACGCTTCATTTTTTGCATCAATATCCCGATCTGCTCGGCGGCGGCGACCAGGTTTTAGAAGATGTATATTGGGGAGGAAACTTTGAGAGCCTTCAAATTCATTTGAAAAACAATGATATTGATCCTGATAAAATAAGATTCTTTATTGGTTACAGCGGATGGGTGGAAGGGCAGCTTGATTATGAAATAAAAGAAGAAAGCTGGCTAACGGTGAATGCTACCCGAAAACTGATCTTCAATACCAGTCCGGAAAATATCTGGAAAGAATCTCTAAAACATCTTGGAGGTAATTATGAAATGATGATCAATTTTCCACTGGACCCACAATTCAATTAATGATTATTTACTTTTAAAGAAAACAGAATGAAAAAATTATATGTTGTACTGGCTATTATGGGCTTCGGTATTTATTTGATGCTTACAGAAAAAGATAAGAAAAAGACGAAAAAGAAAAAATGGAATGACGATTCCCTTCCTTTCTGATTTTGGAAGTGACAGATTAAATAATTTTATAAAAATCCATTGCTTTACAAAATTTTATTATTACCTGCAAGGCTTGCCATTTATTTCTATTGCCGCAAAATTGTGATAAACAATAAGGCCATCCTGGATGAGAAAGGCCCGTTGTTGATTGCCGCCAATCACCCAAATTCTTTTTTAGATGCCATTATTGTATCAACGTTATTTAAAAAACCAATTTATTCGCTTGCCAGGGGCGATGCATTTTCAAATAAACTGGTTACAAAAATCCTTACTTCTTTAAACATGCTTCCCGTTTATCGCGTAAGTGAAGGAGTGGAAAATCTTGAAAATAATTATATCACTTTTGATGCCTGCCAGCAACTATTCAGAGAAAATAAGATTGTTTTAATTTTTAGTGAGGGCAAATGCATTAATGAATGGCATCTCCGGCCATTAAAAAAAGGTTCGGCGCGCCTTGCACTCACCGCATGGATGCACAACACACCGTTGAGAGTGTTGCCTTTAGGGATCAATTACAATTCTTTTAGAAGATTTGGCAAAATAATGGTTTTGAATTTTGGTAATTTCATTTCCAAATCCGATATGTATGAAGAATTTACATCCGGAAAAGCAATCAATGAGTTTAATGACCTGTTACAAGAACAATTGGAATCTTTGGTTTATGAAATAAGTCCGAATGATGCTAATAAACTGAAAAGTATTTTCAATGTTAGTCAATCAAATTTCAAAAAAATCCTTTTATTTTTACCTGCAGCCATAGGATTTATAGTGCATGCACCATTGTATTATGCTATTCATTTTATTATAAAAGATAGGGCAAAAGACCATTATGATTCCATCATGGTTGGTATATTATTCTTATTTTACCCTCTTTTTGTAATCCTGTTGACGTTGGTATTATTTCTTGTAATAAAAAGTTGGTATGCCTTATCGCTGTTGATATTGCTGCCTTTTACTGCCTGGAGTTATCTTCAATTAAATAGGTATTAAAAAAACCCTATGTGTTTGACTTTTGTAACCTTCAGAAAACTTTGTAGAAAAAGAAGAGACTTTTTGAAAATAAATCGTAGAAGCTATTTATAGTGCGAAAGGGATAAGAGCGTGAATGATTCAGCCTTAAAAAATCATTGATCTATCCGTGTTGATTAGAGGTTAATAATTTTGTTCTATTAATGTTACCAATTTCTACTAAGGTTGGGGAAGAAGGATTAAAATTCTATTTAAGAACTTTTAAAAAGCATGATTTCAAACAGTTTTTTCCCATCTGGTCTTGAAGTACGTTTCTTGTACAAAGAGAATAAGGATAGCTTTTTCTTTAACCTTAGTAGAAATTTTACAAATTTATTTTTTCAACCTTATTAGATTATTTCCATTTTTTGCATTCATTCTTGAATAGGTTAAAACATAAAATTATTATTCTTCATTTTACCTTCGCAAGTGAAAAAACAATAGATTATTTAATTTGAAAAACTCACTAATTTAACTCTTGCTAACTATACAAGGACACATAATTTAAAGGAACAAATAGGATTCAGGAAGTAAGAAAAATCAATGATTTAATAAAAAACTATTGTTCCGTAGCGCCTTCCACCAAAACCATTGTCTTATTATTTAAAACCTCTACAAAGCCACTTTGTATCGTATACTCAATTGTGGAGTTTTTATCTTTTAGGATTTTTAGATTGCCTGATTTTAATGCGCTCACAAGAGGCGCATGTTTATCCAGCACTTCAAACCTACCACCTATACCCGGCAGTTGAACTCCATACACTTCTCCGCTAAAAATTTTCTTTTCGGGGGTCAATATTTCTAAAGTCATAATAATAGTATCAGGATTTAATAGCAGGTATCAAGAAAACAGCTAAGTTTAAAGTAGCAAGATTTTAGTATCAAGAAGCAAGATGTGCCACTTATTCCCTTTTTACACTACCTCACTTACGCACTTGCTGCTTCCATCATTTTTTTACCTTTCTCAATAGCATCATCAAGGTTTCCTACCAGGTTAAATGCTGCCTCGGGGTACTCATCAACTTCTCCATCCATAATAGCATTAAAACCACGGATAGTATCTTCAATAGAAACCAATACACCTTTCAATCCGGTAAACTGCTCTGCTACATGGAATGGTTGCGAAAGAAAACGCTGCACTCTTCGTGCACGGCTCACCGTTAGTTTATCTTCATCGCTCAATTCATCCAGTCCAAGAATAGCGATAATATCCTGTAATTCTTTATAACGCTGCAAAGTCAGTTTCACCCTATTGGCACAATTATAATGTTCTTCGCCCACAATCGCCGGCGAAAGAATTCTCGAAGTAGAATCCAATGGATCTACTGCAGGGTAAATTCCAAGATCCGCAATTTTTCTGCTTAATACTGTAGTTGCATCCAAATGTGCAAAAGTAGTTGCAGGAGCCGGATCTGTTAAATCATCCGCAGGTACATAAACCGCCTGAACTGAAGTGATGGAACCGTTTTTGGTAGAAGTAATTCTTTCCTGCATCAACCCCATTTCTGTTGCAAGCGTTGGTTGATATCCAACAGCGCTCGGCATTCTTCCAAGCAATGCAGATACTTCAGAACCTGCCTGCGTAAAACGGAAAATATTATCTACAAAAAACAAAATATCTTTTCCTTTCCCTGTGCCATCTCCATCACGAAAATATTCAGCAACGGTTAACCCGCTTAATGCCACACGGGCTCTTGCTCCTGGTGGTTCATTCATCTGGCCGAATACGAAAGTTGCCTTTGACTCTTTAAGAACTTCCATATCCACAGTTGATAAATCCCATCCGCCTTCTTCCATGCTTTTCACGAACTTATCACCATATTTCATAATGCCTGCCTCAATCATTTCACGCATCAGGTCGTTTCCTTCACGCGTTCTTTCTCCCACACCTGCAAATACAGATAAACCACTATATGCTTTTGCGATATTATTGATCAATTCCTGTATCAAAACGGTTTTTCCTACACCCGCGCCACCAAATAAACCGATCTTACCGCCTTTTGCATAAGGCTCAATAAGGTCAATTACTTTGATACCGGTAAATAGTATTTCAGAAGCGGTACTCAAATTTTCAAATAGCGGCGGCTTATTATGAATAGGGCGGCCATTTACTTTACTTACTTGCGGCAAACCATCAATAGCATCGCCGGTTACATTAAATAAACGGCCATTTATTGCGTCGCCAACAGGCATTAATATTGGCGATCCCGTATCCACCACTTCCATTCCTCGTGTCAGTCCTTCAGTGCCATCCATTGCTATGCAACGCACGCTGTCTTCACCAAGATGCTGCTGCACCTCCATTACCAATTTATCTCCATTGGGCTTGGTAAGCTCCAGCGCGTGCAATATTTCAGGAAGCTTGTTATCATTCTCAAAATGCACGTCCAGTACTGCTCCGATGATCTGTTTTATTTTGCCAATATTTGCCATAAAATAATTATTAATGAGACCTTATTTCAATTTGGCGGCAAAGGTAAGGGGATACGATGAAAAAGACAACAATGAATAAAGATATTT
>JBDTEK010000257.1:0-4938 GCA_039922575.1 Ginsengibacter sp. | reverse complement strand
TTGGTATTCTTAGAAAGGTTTTTGCATTTGCGAAACCTTATAAAAGAAAGGTTTATATTTCCGTGATTCTTTCGATTGTATTAGCGATCATTTCTCCCCTTCGCCCATATTTAATTCAATATACAGTAAACTATTTTATAAAAGATAGAGATGTATATTGGCTCATTGTTATCACTATTATTCAAATCGGGATGTTGCTGGTGGAAACTGCGCTTCGGTTTTATTTTGGATTTATTACTTCATGGCTTGGACAAACGGTTGTGAAGGATTTGCGGGTAACGGTATATAAGAAAGTACTTAGTTTAAATCTTTCGCAATTCGACAGAACGCCGATTGGTACTTTAACCACCAGAACGATCAACGATATTGAATCTGTCAATGATATTTTTTCTGATGGTTTAATTCCAATTATTTCTGATCTGCTTTCGATTGTTTCTATTTTGTTGTTCATGTTTGGTGTCGACTGGCAATTATCTCTCATAAGCCTTGCACCTTTTCCAATTATTATTATTGCTACTTATTTCTTTAAGGAAACGGTAAATAAATCTTTCATTAAAGTAAGAAACGCTGTAGCGGCATTAAATGCTTTTGTTCAGGAACACCTTACAGGAATGAGCGTGGTACAAGCTTTCGCGGTAGAAGACAAGGAATTTAATAAGTTCAGAGAAATTAATAAACAGCATCGTAATGCCAACATAAAAGCGATTTTCGCTTATTCTGTTTTCTTTCCAATTGTAGAAATTGTGTTGGCGTTTTCAATTGGATTATTAGTCTGGTGGGGTGGAAGTTATTCTTTTAATGCCGGTGTTATTATTTCATTTATTATGTACCTGAATTTATTGTTCAGGCCATTAAGAAATTTGGCGGATAAGTTTAATGTGCTTCAAATGGGAATGGTGGCGAGTGAAAGGGTTTTCAGGGTTTTGGAAAATCCTGATGTTACAGAAAATGTTTCTAATGGAATTCAGGCAGTAGCAGTAAGGGGAGAATTGGAATTTGATAAAGTTTGGTTTGCCTATAATGATGCGCAATATGTTTTAAAAGATATTTCCTTCAAAATCAAAAGTGGTGAAACTCTTGCCATTGTAGGTCATACAGGTAGTGGGAAAACATCTATCATTAGTTTATTAAACAGGCTGTACGCAATTAATAAAGGTGAAATAAAAGTAGATAACCGCAATATTAAAGATTATGATGTTGGTTTTCTTAGAAGCAGGATAGCGGTCGTTTTGCAGGATGTATTTTTATTCAGCGGTTCCGTTTTAGATAACGTTACTTTAAGGAATCCGGCTATTGAAAGAGGGCAGGTTATTGAAGCTGCGAAGATGATAGGCGTGCACAATTTTATTATGCAATTGCCAGGTGGCTACGATTATAATGTGATGGAAAGAGGCGCTACGCTTTCTCTTGGCCAACGTCAATTATTATCTTTTCTAAGGGCGCTTTTATACAATCCTTCCATCCTGGTTCTGGATGAAGCTACCTCTTCCATTGATAGCGAAAGCGAAAGATTGATTCAAAAGGCAATAGATAAATTGATTCAGGGAAGGACTTCTATCGTGATTGCACACCGTTTATCTACTATCAGGAAAGCAAGTAAAATAATGGTACTTGACAGAGGAGAAATAAAAGAAATGGGCACGCACAATGAATTGATGAATGCACAGGGACATTATTTTAATCTGCATAAATTGCAATTTGAAATGCAGGAAGTGGAGGATCAGTAGAAGTAGAAAGACAAAGAAAAATTAAATGAAAATTATTTTGCTCCCTCCGACTTATTTTCCTCTCCCTGGTTTCTTTCCGGCCGCATTTGAGGAAATAACAACACATCCTGTATGGAAGCCTGATTGGTTAGCAACATTGCGAGTCTATCTATTCCAAAACCAATTCCGCTTGTAGGCGGCATACCATAATCAAGTGCACGTAAAAAGTCGTAATCTATAAACATTGCTTCATCATCTCCGCGAGCCATTAGCTCCGCCTGTTCTTCAAAACGTTTTCTTTGTTCCAGCGGATCATTTAATTCAGAGTAGGCGTTAGCAATTTCTTTCCCGTTTACAATTAATTCGAAACGCTCTACCAATCCTGCTTTGCTGCGGTGTTTCTTTGTAAGCGGGCTCATTTCTACCGGATAATCAATAATGAAAGTAGGCTGTATAAAATGATCTTCGCATTTCTCAGAGAAAATTTCGTCAATTAATTTTCCTTTTCCCATAGACTTATCTGCGTGTATGCTTAACTGTTGACATACTTCTCTTAATTCATTTTCATCTTTGCCGCTTACATCTATTCCGGTAAATTCTTTAATGGCATCATACATTGTTATTCTTTTGTAAGGCGCTTTAAAGTCTATTTCTTTTTCTCCTGAAATAACTTTAGTACTTCCGTTTACGGCGGTAGCAATCTGCTCTAATAACTGCTCTGTGGTTTCCATCATCCATAAATAATCTTTATAGGCTACATAAAATTCGAGCACGGTAAATTCAGGATTATGAGTACGATCCATTCCTTCATTTCTAAAGTTTCTGCTGAATTCATACACCCATTCAAAGCCGCCTACGATCAATCTTTTTAAGTACAATTCATTAGCGATTCTTAAATAAAACGGCACATCCAATGCATTGTGATGTGTTACGAAAGGCCTGGCAGCAGCGCCGCCGGGTATATTTTGCAAAACAGGCGTATCTACTTCAAGGCCCCCGCGCTCATTTAAAAATTCGCGGATCGCGTTAATCATTCTGGTACGCTTCACAAAAGTCTCTTTCACATGTGGGTTCACAATCAGATCCGCATATCTCTGGCGATACCTGAATTCGGCATCTGTAACTTCATCAAAAGTTTCTCCGTCTTTTTCCTTTACAATAGGTAATGGTCTTAGCGATTTTGAAAGAATTTTAAATGAGGTAACATGTATGGAAGTTTCGCCGGTTTTAGTAATAAATACGTACCCTTTTACACCGATAATATCGCCAATATCAATCAGTTTTTTCCAAACCAGGTCATACTGGCTTTTATCTTCTCCAGGTGCCACATCGTCTTTGCGGATATAAAGCTGAATTTTTCCGCTTCCGTCCTGCAATACCGCAAAGCATGCTTTTCCCATATCGCGGATACTCAATAATCTCCCTGCTAAGCATACATCGGCAAATTGATCTTTATTTTCATCGCCTTTAAAATTTGTTTTTATATAAACCGAGTTTGAATTCACCGGAAATAACTCCGCAGGATATGCGTCAATTCCCATATTGGTCAGTTGTTGTAATTTCTCTCTTCTTATAATTTCCTGTTCAGATAGATGTGGAAGGTTCATATTTTTAATAAAGGGTTTGCACTTTGAAAGAATAAAAAATCAATTTTTTTTGCAAAGGTAAACCTTTGACAGGTAGATATGTTATGGATGAAGTGGGTACGATTTAGATTTTCACATAGATTGCCAACCTTGAAAAGCTTCATTTCTATATTTTAGGAACGCTATATCAAGGTTGGCAACCTTTAATGCGAAGCGACAATTTGAATAGGACTGGCAAACTAATTCATTACGGAAGGCTGAGAAAAGAATTTGTTTGCAGCAATTACGCCGTTATCCTGAAGTAATTTTTTCTCTTTCAGGGAAATCTTTCTTGGCCTCCCGGAAATATCGCCATAGCTTATATAAATAGTTCTACCCTTTTCATTGGCGAGGTCAGCGGATTTTCGGTTAATGCTTTCCATCATGAGGTTCATTACTGCACTGGAATATTGTTTCATTGTTTTGATGTGATAAGGAGCTATCGTGGTCACATTTTTATTAAACTCCTCTATCTGAGCGCCTCTTTCGAGTTTCAAACCTAATGTTTGCATGTTGTAAATTACTTTTTCACAGGTAAGCGGATTACCTCCACCTATACATGAATCAAACATATTAATAGGATAATTACAAAGCATTCCTCCATCCACATACAAGTCATATTTTGTTACTGTATCTTCGAGAGAAACCTCATTTCCCAAACTATCTATTGCTACAGGTACAAAATAAAATGGAATTGACCCGCTTATGTGAACGGCAGTGCGTAATTTCATTTCAGGCCAGGTTTTCCAGGAAAAAGTTTCCAGCCTTTGCTTACTGATATTAGTGCCCGTACAAAAGAAATTTTTAAAATTCGTGCCTGTTTTATTTAATTGATGCAAACCTTCAAATGTAACATTGGCATCACCTGTTTTATATTTAATGAGGTCGCCCAGCCATTCTTCAAACTTTTCTCCTTTAAAAACCCCGTATTCTTTTCTCAACCTTTTTATTTTGCCAAAAAAGAATTTACCGTCATTAAATTCCTGAATTCTTAAAATTTGTAAAACGGAGTCAATTTCATGGGACGAATAGTTCAAAGCGACCATTAATCCTGCAATAGCTCCTGCGGAAGAACCCGCGACATTTTCAATATTATGCAGAATTCCTTTTTGTTCCAATACTTCCAAGGCTCCGGAATAAGCGAGTCCTCTTACGCCGCCACCTTCCATCACCAAATTTTTATACTCAAATTTATTTTGTGCGCAAACAAACAAAGGGAATAGGAACAAAAGTATGAGCCATAATTTCATTTGGTGAATTTACAACTGTTTCTCCCCAATAAAAGTGAGAAACCTTTTGAAATAAGTTAAAAATTATTTCCTGATATTTTTAAGAAGAACTTCAATTCTGCAATCATCTGAAGAAGAAAAAGTAAATGATTTTTGGGAAGTAAAGTTTTTAAGTAAATATTTCGAATTTTTAAGAAAATAAATTTCTTCCAATTCTTTTTCTGATTCAATGATGAGGTAATATTTTACTCCATTTATGTTATAAAAATATTAATTATGCTAATGCCAACAACACCTGCCAGGCTTCTGCCACTTTTCCCTTATTGAGTAATTCCGCAGCATATAAATGCAATTCTCTTTCCATTTCTACAGGATCTA
>JBDTEK010000256.1:0-3640 GCA_039922575.1 Ginsengibacter sp. | reverse complement strand
CGTCATAATCTCCTGTAAAAAGAATATTACTTCCTCCCCCAAGAATCATTTTACTTAAATCATTTCGCATGTTTTCAAGAATTATTCGAAGTTCTTCTACTGATCCAAATTTGGCAAAATAATTTGTATAAGCGTTTATTCGGAAAGTGTTGTACTGTTTAAGCGAAAAATTTTGATGAACTTGCATTAGTTTAAATTGACCGGCAAAATAGTGAATTATGAACGAACAAATAGCGGTTGTAATTGGAGCAACCGGATTAATAGGGAATTTCCTTGTGGAAGAGTTACTAAAAAATGATGTTTTTTCAATTGTAAAAACATTGACAAGAAGGCCAATGAAACTCATTCATCCTAAACTGCAACAGGAAATAGTCAACTTTAATGACCTCAATGATTTTAAACAAAAGTTAGGGACGGGACATACCATTTTTTGCTGTATTGGAACCACTCAAAAAAAAGTAAAAGGAGATAAAGAGGCTTATAAGAAAGTCGATTTTGACATTCCGGTAAATGCAGCGCAAATTGGGATAGAAAAGGGTTTTAAAAAATATTTATTGGTTTCAGCAATTGGTGCCAATGAAAATTCGTCCAACTTTTATTTACAATTAAAAGGTAAAACGGAGAATTCCATTAAGAAGCTGCCGTTCCAAAGCATCAGCATCTTCAGACCGGCCCAATTGCTTGGCAAAAGAAATGAAAAAAGAATGGGAGAACGAATATTGCAACCTGTAACGAGATTTTTATCTTATTTTCTTTTTGGCTCTTTAAAAAAATATCGCTCAATAAATGCAAGGGATGTGGCAAAGGCAATGGTAAAGCAAAGCAAACAAAATAGCCAGGGAGTACATTATTTTGAATATGATCAGATGATAAACCTGATAAAATAAATTAAAAATCAAAACGGATCTACGTCCGCAATAGCTATCACACTTCTGAATTTCTTTTGTGCTTTTAAAAGATCAATATGATTGGAAATAACTCTTTTTTGAACTTTTAAATGCCCTGCATCCTGATTGAGTTTAATGAGTATTTCCATTAAAAACATATTTCTCACACGATTGACAACGGGGGCTGCAGGACCTACTAAATTTTCAAAATCTTTCTTTAATGATTCCCCTAAAACGTCTGCCGCCTCCAAAACCGTTTCCTTAATGGCATGTTTCAAAGTAATCCGTATCAGCCTGCTGAATGGGGGATAAAAAAATTGTCTACGCATCGCCATTTCACTTTCATAAAATTGCAAATAGTCGTGTTGCTGAACAAATCCCAAAACAGGATGATTCGTTTTGGCCGCTTGTATCAAAACCAAGCCCCGATCCGCTTTCCGGCCTGCTCTTCCACTCACCTGTTCCATCAATTGAAATGCCCTTTCATTTACCCGGAAATCTGCAAAACTTAGTAATCCATCGGCATCTAAAATACCTACCAAACTTACTTTTTCAAAATCCAAACCTTTTACTACCATTTGCGTTCCGGCCAAAATATCAATTCGGTGTTGCTCAAATAATTTTATCAGTGTATCATGTGCATTTTTCCCTCTCACCGCATCTACATCCATTCGCGCAATTCTGTTGTTTGGAAAATCTTCAATTAATTCTTCTTCCACTTTTTCAGTCCCAAAATTTTTCTCTTTCCAGTTTACACTTCCGCACGCAGGGCATGCAGTTAGTTTCGGATACGCTGTTCCGCAATAATGACAATGAAGCTTATTAGAAAATTTATGAAGGGTTAAGGTTACCGAACAATTTTGGCATTGAGGAATAAAACCGCATGTTCCGCAAATTAAAAACGGCGCATATCCACGTCGGTTTTGAAAAAGGATTACCTGTTTATCATTTTTTAAAGCTGCCTCTATTTCTGCTTTCAGCTGGGGAGAAATCATCACTTTTCCCTTCTTAGAAGAGGCTACGGTTTTTGTATCTATGATTCTTATTTCAGGTAATTGGGTGCCTCCATATCTTTCATTTAAAGTTACTAAACCATACTTCCCTTTCTGCGCATTATAATAGCTTTCCAAAGAAGGCGTAGCGCTTCCCATTAATACTTTTGCATTGAAAAGAGAGGCATAATATACTGCAGCATCGCGTGCATTATAGCGTGGCGCGGGATCCTGCTGTTTGAAAGATGAATCATGTTCCTCATCAATCACTATTAATCCAAGATTAACAAATGGAAGAAATAATGCGCTTCTCGCTCCCAGAATTATTTTTAATTCACCGGTTTTAATCTTATTCCAGATTTCAATTCTTTCGTTGTTATTAAATTTAGAATGATAGATGGCAATGTTACCACCAAAGTACAGTTGTAACCTGCGAATGATCTGCGCTGTTAATGTAATTTCAGGAAGAAGGTATAAAACCTGTTTCCCCTGACTTACAAACTTTTCTATCTGTTTAATGTATAATTGCGTTTTGCCGCTGCTGGTAACGCCATGCACAAGGCAAATTTCTTTTTTATCAAAAACATCCTCTATTCCCTGCAATGCTTTTTTTTGCGCATCATTCAATTCAAAATTAACTTCCATTTTTTTTGGCAGCGATTGTATGCGGTCAACACTTCGCCGCTGAACAATTAGTATATGCTTATCTGTGAGCCCTTTCAATTGCGCGGAACTGGCTCCTGATTTCTTCAAAAGTTGTGTTTGTAAAACTTCACCTTCTGTCTTTGAAAAATGCAAAAAAGCCAAAAGCAGTTCTAATTGTTTCGGTGCTCTTCCCAGTTCGTCCATTAATTCATTCATCCTTTTATCCTGCGAATATTCAGGATTCAGCAACACATAATTCTCCTTTTTTTCTTTGTACTTATCCGATAAAGATTCCCAGATAAAACAAACTCTTTTTTCAATCAATCTTTTTATCAGTGGATAAACATGAATGATATTGGAAATCTCCTGCACTTCGGTAATCTTCAATTCTTTTTTTATCAGCAATGCTTCTGCAAGTAAATATTCTTCATCATCAAGAGTGGAAAAATCGTCGCCATATTCTTCGTTATAAATTAAAATTGCTTCGCTGCTCAATTTTAAATGAGTGGGAAGTGCCGCCGCCATTACTTCTCCTTCGCTGCACATATAATATTCGCTTATCCATTTCCAGAGTTGTAATTGCCTGGGATAAATTACCGGATCATCATCTATTACGTTCAGAATTTCTTTAGTTTCATATTCAGGCTTTTCAAGCCTAATGGATTTTATAATACCGGCGTATTTTTTATTTTTCCCAAAAACCACTTCCACCCGGCAACCCGTTTGTAGCTTTTTCACCAATTTTTCCGGAACCGAATAAGTGTAAGTTTTAGGAATGGCCAAAGGCAAAATTACTTCAACCCATGTGGTAATGGCAGGTCTTGATTCATAGAATAAATTTTGCTCTTCAACGTTTGAAATAATCATTCATGCAAATATAAGATTAACCCACACTCAACTATACTTCCAGGCTTGAGAGTGAGTTAAATTAAAGATCCTGATTAGCTGGTTCATTTTAATGTACGAAAAATTGCACAAAAAACTACAAGCTGGCGATAACTGCCAAAGACCCTAATCTAACTTCAACCCTACTTCCGTATTACTTTTTATCTTCCATTCTACTATTGATCATTTATTTATCCAACTCGCTTCATACCTTTCCAGTCCGTCTTCCAT
>JBDTEK010000255.1:0-6080 GCA_039922575.1 Ginsengibacter sp. | reverse complement strand
GTAATTCAAAAGCGTTATAAAAGCTTAATGCCATTGCATCTGCACCTATTTTACTTGCTGAATAAGGAGATTGAGGTTGCTTTGGGTGCTCCTCGTTAATAGGAACATACTTTGCGGTTCCATAAACCTCAGATGTTGAAGTTATAATGATTCTTTTGACGCCACATTCTTTGGCTGCCTGGCATATATTTAAAGTGCCTCTAACATTTGTATCCACATAACTGTCAGGAGCGACATAAGAATAAGGAATTGCAATAAGGGCTGCCAAATGAAAAATCACGTCCACACCTTTACAAATTTCTTTACAAAAATGAGGATCTCGAACGTCACCTAAAATAATTTCTAAATTTGGATGTTTAATACTTTCCAGCCAACCCCAGCTATTGAAAGAGTTGTAGTATCCCAAAGCTTTTACAATATATCCATCATTTAATAACATTTCAGTTAAATGAGATCCTATAAAGCCATCTCCACCCGTAACTAATACCTTCATTATACTTTATTTATTTATTTGCTTTAAAAATTTGTTCTTTAAGATTGAATTGTAGGTGGTATAACTTTTAAAATTAAATATTTTTGTAGAAAGAATATACAATAATCCATAAAGAAAAACTTGTAATATTACTTCCAGATACATATTAATTTCTATTAATTTAAATATATAATAAACAATCAAACCCACCACTATAGATAAAAGAAAAGAAGGCAACAAATCCATGCATTGCTCCTTAATTCCATAATCAATTGTTTTCCCAGAATAATATGCGTTAATTATAAACGAAAAAAAAGCAGTAAATACTATTGAAGAGATAATTCCGATCATTCCCCATTTTAGACCTATAAAAATAGCAATAATACCCACTATTTTCTTAGAGATTTCAGAAAGTAAATAAACATCTGTTTTTCCTACTGCCTTAAAAATATTTAAATTTACGGAATGGGTTGATAAAAGCATCCCTGATAAACATAACAACTTGAAATAAGGTATAGCTTCATCCCATTTATGCGTGAATAGAATAACGAATAGGGGGGTTCCAATCACAATTAGAAGGATCATTAATGGGAAATTAATATAAGCCAACGATACAAGGCTACTTTTTACCCCTTTTTTCAATGTATTATAATCATCCGCTAATTTGACAAAGATTGGAAATGTAACCTGATTAACAATCGCAGCTAACGTATATCCAGGAGCATCTTCCAATTTTTTCGCCTGGGTATAATAACCTAAATCTTCACTACTAAAACGTTTACCGATTACTAATGAATACAAACCAGTGTAAATAGAATCAATTAAACCTGACAAAAGGAGTTTATAACCATAATTGATAAGACTGCCTGCGGAACTAATGCTAAAAGCCAAAACAGGGCGCCAATTACTTCCTGCCCATAAAAAAATAGACTTAAATAAAGATATTCCCAGCATCTGAATAACTAAACTCCAAACCCCATAACCGTAAAAAGCAGAAGCAACTGAAACAACACATGCTAAGAATGTCGATAAAACATTAACAAATGCAAGACGCTTGAAATTAATTTCCTTTACTAAAAGGACATTCTGAATAATTGAAAGTGCATTTAGCACTAAAACTAACCCAACAACTCTAAGTAAATTCTTAAGAAGGGGTTCTTTATAAAATAAAGATATATATGGAGCAGAAAAAAAAAGAATTACAAAGAGAAAAACGGAAATTAAAATATTAACATAAAAAATAGTAGAAAAATCTATTTCGTTAGCATCTGTTTTTTGTATTAGGGCCGATCCCATGCCTCCGTCAACAAAAGTATTACTAATAGATATAAAAACTAAAATTAAACCAATAAGACCAAAATCGGAAGGTAATAATAATCTAGCTAAAGCAATATTTGCAACAAATTGTAAAATTACAGATCCAAAACGTTCCACAAAACTCCACAAAATACCGGAAATAGTTTGTTCTTTTATCTTTGTATCCATTCATTAATTTCTAATCCAAATACTTAATTGAATATTAATTATAATTTTTAATAAGTAATAATAAAACAACAACTAATCCAATAATTTACCATTTTAATATTCTTCTCAACCAATGATCTTCCTTATCCTCTTTAGTATATCCATATCCGTATCCATATCCATATCCATATTTATTTACCCCCTTTCCCCTAACACCATTATATATAAACGCAGGATTATTGAGATTATTGATCTTATTTTGTTGACCTAATTTTTGCAAAAATATTTTGGGAGTATAGTCGTGACGAATAACGAATAATGTAACATTTGCAAGAGGTGAAATAATCAAAGCATCCGTAACTGGATTTACTGGAGCGGTGTCCATAATGATATAATCAAATTTTTGCTCAAGATAAGATATCAGTTCTTTAAGCTTTCCATTCGAAATTAATTCTGACGGATTGGGGGGTATGGGGCCCGAAGGTAACAAGGATAAGTTTTCGAACCGGGTTTTTTTAATAACGTCTTCGGCCTGGAGCTTTCCTATTAAAAAATTAGAAAGCCCTTCCTTTCGTGAAATATCAAATTGTTCACTTAATTTAGGTTTTCGAAGATCTAGTTCCAACAGAGCCACTTTTTTGCCCATTAATGCAAGACTAATACCTAAGTTAATAGCTATAAAACTCTTTCCTTCACCTGAGATGCTTGAAGTAAGTAATATTTTCTTATGGGATTCGTCTATACCCATGTAACCAAGCGAAGTTCTTAATTGTCGAAATTGTTCGGCAATATAACTGCGTCTGCCTTCTGAAATTACAAATGGGGTTTTAGACCGGTCAAAATTAACTTCACCCAAAAAAGGAATGTCAGTAAATTTAGAAATATCAGACCGCTGTTGGACAGTTCGGGTTAATATATCTTTTAAATAAACAATAATAACTCCTAATACAATTGCTCCCAAAAAAGCAGCCAAATAAATTAGTGTTCTTTTTGGACTGAAAGGCACATCTGAAGATTCTGCATGATCTATTATGCGGCTGTCAGCTACAGCTGAAGCAAAAGATAATGCTGTTTCTTCTCTTTTTTGAAGTAGAAAGGTATAAATATTATTTTTGATTGCCTGTTGACGGCTGATACTTAGCAACTCTCTTTCCTTTTCAGGAATGGTCTTTAATATAGAATTATATCCACTGCTGTTATTAACAAGATCACCTCGACCTGCTAGAAGATTCCGTCGTTGGCTTTTTATATTTTCAAGTACCTGCGGCTTTATTTTGTTGATTCCATCCACTAATGAAATAACAGCCGGATTGTTTTCAGGAACTATTCTTTTGGTTTGGGTATACTGCAATTCGAGTTCAGATAACTTTTGAAGCAAATCTTTAAGAACAGGATCTGAATCACCAATTGCTGGAACAATGCCACCCAGATCTCCTTTATTTTTTACATACTCTTCTACCTGATTTAATATTGCAAGTTGTACATTGATATCACTGATTTTTTGATCATTCGCTGCCACGGTTTGCAAATATATCTGACCCTGGCCACTGATATCAGTAATTTGATTTTTGGATTTGAAATTTTGTAATACCCTCTCTACAGAATCTAAATCACTGGATACCAAAGCAAGCCTTTCATTAACAAATTTAAGAGTATTTGCTGCTAATTGATTTTTGTCCAGTATTGCTGCTTCTTTATAAACTTTAAGGAGTTCATTTAGAATATCTTCCCCGCGTTTTGGGACTTCTCCCTGAATGCTCAAATCTATCACGGTAGATTGTTTACTAGAAGGAGTAATATTTACCTGGCTGAGAACCTGATCTGCTGAATTCTTTACGCTAACTAAAGAAAAAAAGTAATCTATCGACTTTTCATTAATTACTTTACCCGAAGATTTGAAATAAGGATTGGGTAGAAAACGAAGTATCCCATATTGAGTGGTTACCCACTGGTTTAAAGGATAACTGGAATTATGAATTTCAACCTCGCCTAATTTACTATTATAAGAAAAGTGGATTACTTTTATATTTTGAACCCGGTCAGGAAATTTTGCCTCTACAATAATCGGAGATCTCTCATAAGCAGATTGATGGATAACCCGTCCAGAAGAAAATACGGGAGCATAAAGGTGCAGATTTTTTACGACCTGTTTCATAAGCGTTTTCGACTGAAGTACTTCTACCTCATTCTCCACGTTTTTTTTTGCTCCGAACATATCAAACGCATTCTGTAATTCAGAAGCGGGAGTTGAACTTTTATCATCTTTAATTAAAATGCTGGCGGTTGTTTGATAAACTGGCATTTTATAACGTAAATATATCCAGGCACCTGTCACAGTAAAAACGACCAGAATTATAAAAAAAGGCCAATAAGGAACAAATTTATATAGAAGATCGCCAATGGAAACCTCCTCAGTTTGCTCGATTTCATGACTGTTGGTTAACGGATTCATTAAGGTTTATTAATTTTCAGAATAGATTTATTATTTAAAAACATAAGTAAGTAATATAATTAATAACGAAAGACCGCTTAAAATTACCGGTAATCTTTGTTGGAATAAACTTGTGCTCGATATTTTATCCTTCGCCGGCTCAACATATAGGACATCATTTGATTTCAAATAATAATAAGGAGACTTAAGTATTTTAGAAGAATTTAAATTCAATCGAGTGATTAATTTTTCAGAACCTTCTTGACGGATGAGCATTACGTTATCTCTAATTCCATAGATAGTTAGATCACCTGCGTCGCCTATGGCTTCCAGTATGCTAATTTGTTCACTTGGAACTGTAATTACCCCTGGACGGTTAACCTCCCCTAAAACAGTAACCTTGAAATTTAAAAACCGGGAGGATACAATGGGGTCAAACAATAATTTCTTTTCGATCAATAATTTTGTAATATTATTTTCCAATTGTTTTTGAGTTAAGCCAGCAGCAGGAATATTTCCTAAAATAGGGAATTTTAGTGTACCATCTTCTCCAACCAAGTAACCCGCAGTTTGTGGAGTATTTGAAGAAATAGAAGCACTTGGTGTAATCGGGAGATTGGGAGTGTTAAAAATAATAGTTGCTTCATTACTTAAACTACTTACATTTATGCTTAATATATCCTTTTTCTGGATAACTGGCTCAAGACCAGCTTGGGACAAAATTCGCGCGGAATCCTGAACATCACTAAAATAGGCGACTTTTCTAGTATTGGCACAAGATGATATGAGGCATGCGAGAAATAAAAAGATCAAGGAAAATATTGTTGTTTGATTATTTTTACTCATAAAATTTAATGACAAATTTGACAAATATACTGGAATAAGAAAGCCTGTTTAATGAAAACAATTATCTTAATTGATATGGCTTTGCCTACCTCAGTTACTAATTAAAATAAAAATTGTAATGAAGAATTTAAAATCCACAATTTAGACCGACTATTAAACTAAAATTAAAAAAAGAATGTTTTAATATTGATTTGCAATCTCAAATCCCTTTTTTTAAACCGGCGCAAAATTAATTCTTTCTCTTTAAAGGATTTGCATAAATAAAGCAAACACTCTTTTTTGCATAATTTTTAAGAGCATTTTAATGCGGCGCGATTTTTCAAAAACTATACCAAAGGCATGTTTTGTAAATTTTGCATATAAAATTAAATGGCTTATTTTTTGCTTGGACAACTCAGAAAATTATTTATTCATAAAAAAATTTGTCTTACAACTTGTTTATGAATAGCTTTACACTTTAAAATATGTTTTTTTTACTTTGATTAAACCCTAATTACTAAATTATGTTACACATTAAGAAAATTGTACTCCTACTTTTATTCTCCGGATTTATATCTGCCGCTTCGGCACAAACCGGTACTGGCATGAGTGATAATATGGGCATGGATAATACTATTCAGCCATTTTCAGGCACCAGCCCTTTCCGAAAGTTTTCCATTGGAATAAATGTTGGAGCCACCACCCCATCAGTTCTTATTGGAGGTTCAAACGACTTTGCAAAAAACAAGGTTGACCTCGGATATGGAGCAAATATCCGTTACCAGCTCAATCATTATCTGGCTCTTCAGGCAGATTATTTGGGTGGAAAAGTTAAAGGCACCCAGGATAATGTAGATTTTGCACAAACCCGGCCCGTTAAATCTTTCG
>JBDTEK010000254.1:0-3138 GCA_039922575.1 Ginsengibacter sp. | reverse complement strand
GACAGTAAAAAATTATTTTACCTCCGAATTTATCAATCAGTCAGCAGTTTCTTTAGACGAAAGTAGTTCCGGAATTTCCAAAGCATTATCTGCGATAATTCCTGCAGGGTTGGCCGGTATTTTAAATAAAGCAACGTCAGGGAATGACGGCGCTCAAAATGTCTATTCGATGGCCAAAGATGCAGCGGGTTATTTTTCTGCTTCACCTAATCTGGCCAAACTTCATAATGAAGAAGAAGGAAGTAATCTTCCATCGGATATTTTTGGAAATAACGAGTCACATATTACAAACGCTATTGCAAAATACGCTGGGATACAACAGTCGTCTGCCGGGTCGTTAATTACTTTAGCTCTTCCGGTAATTATGGGGCTTTTAGGGAAACATATAGAAGAAAACAATTTATCAGCAAGTGGATTATCGGGGTTCCTTTCATCGCAAAAGGATAATATTATCAACGCCATGCCTTCTGGTTTATCTTCACTTGCCGGGATATTAGGGCTCGACGATCTGGCAGGGGCTTCAATGGCTACATCTTATACAAAATCGCTATCAGTTGAGAATACAGATGAAGTGGCAGATACAAGAAAAGGAGGAATGAAATGGCTGCTTCCATTGATTTTAATAGCTGCAGTAATAGCACTGCTGATTTATTTTAGTAAGGGCTGCAACAAGCCAGCGAATGATCAGGCTCCACCCGCTGATACAAGTTCCAACACTACAACCATGGATACTTCTTCTAAAATGAATTCCGGCACTAAAGAATCAATAAAAGTTAAATTGCCGAATGGAAAAGAATTAGATGCCTTTAAAGGAGGTATTGAGGATCATCTGGTCACTTTTTTAAGTGGCGATTGGAAATCTCTTAGCTCAGATTCTTTAAAGAATAAATGGTTTGATTTTGACAACCTGAATTTTAATATAAACCAATCTACATTGAAACCGGAAAGCGAAAAACAACTGGATAATATTTCAGAAATTTTAAAAGCCTTCCCTGATGCAAAGATTAAGATTGGCGGTTATACCGATTCTTCAGGGAATGCCTCAGCTAACAAAAAACTTTCACAGGACAGAGCCGATGCAACGAAAATGGGTTTAGCAAAACGTGGAGTGGGAGCACAGGTAATTTCTGCAGAAGGTTATGGCTCTCAATTTGCAAAAGCATCTCCAACAGCGCCGGATAATGAAAGAGCCCTGGATCGCCATGTGTCAGTGAGTGTGAGGAAGTAAAATAATTATTTATGATAAAAATCTATTTAAATTCCTGCTTTAGGCATCTTTTATAACGATGGTTTAATAAGTATTGATTTTACTGATGTGAACATGTCACAAAACTTCAGAAGATTACTTCGTTCCTCGCAACGCCGTAATTTTTCGCAATGAGGTGGATTAGTGGCGCTCACTATTGAAAACTCAATTGTGAAGGAATATATATTAATGTCTATCGCTAATTCCCCATTCCTACACATTAAACCTAAAATGCATTACATCTCCATCTTGCACCAGATATTCTTTTCCTTCAATTCTTAATCTTCCATTTTCCCTACATGCAGCTTCTGATTTATAGGTGATAAAATCATTAAATGAAATCACTTCTGCTTTAATAAACCCCTTTTCAAAATCTGTATGTATCACACCTGCTGCCTGCGGCGCTTTCCATCCTTTGTGTATAGTCCATGCGCGTACCTCCTGCACGCCGGCCGTAAAATAAGTGGACAGATTCAATAAATTATAAGCATAATGTATTAAACGATCCAACGCAGGCTCCTGCATTTTATATTCCTCCATAAACATTTGTTTGTCTTCCGGATTTTCAAATTCGGCGATCTGTGCTTCAATGGCATTGGTCATTACTATTGCCTGCGCACCTTCAGCCTTAGCAGCTTCCAGTAGCAAGTCAGAATATTTATTTCCTGTATGCATTGATGCCTCATCCACATTAGCCACATAAAGTACAGGTTTATCCGTTAACAGAAAGTTATCTGCTATGGCCAGTTTATCTTCTTTTGATAAATTCAGAGAGAGAATATTTTTCCCCTCTTCCAGATGTTTTTTACATTTCAGCAGCACTTCATATTCCAACTTCACTTTGGTATCGCCGGTTTTTACCATTTTTTCGGTTCTTGATAATTTTCTGTCTACACTATCCAGATCTTTTAATTGTAATTCGGTTTCAATTATTTCCTTATCAAGTATAGGATTTATGGGTCCTTCATCCCTTAAAATATTTTCATCTTCAAAGCAGCGTATTACGTGAATAATGGCATCCACTTCCCTGATATTTGCTAAAAATTTGTTGCCTAAACCTTCACCTTTACTGGCTCCCTTTACCAATCCGGCTATATCAACTATTTCTATTTGCGTAGGTACTATTCTATCAGGTTTCACCAATTCTGCCAGTTGATCTAATCTTTTATCCGGTACGTTTACAAGGCCTACATTAGGTTCGATGGTACAGAAACGGTAATTGCTTGCCTGCGCCTTAGCGCTGTTGCTTACTGCGTTAAATAAGGTGGATTTTCCCACATTGGGTAATCCTACTATTCCAGCTTTTAAAGCCATATTTTTTCAAAATTTAGTTTCCCAAATATTGTGGGAATTTTAATGATTCATATTCCCTTACCAAATGATTTTGGTAAAGGCGCGCAAATATAGTATGAAATTATTTCGGAGATAAATTGGGTTAATTTGGGTTGGTATATTTTTCTTCAATGTGGAAAAAAAATTCGCTGGCATGGGCGCTTCCGATATAACAACCAATACCGCAGGCTAGACTGTCGGATAAAACAAAAAAAGGCTGGCACTTGCCAACCTTTATTATTATACTTCTTGCTCAAATAAATTATTCCGTAGTTTTTGTAATAGTAACTTTTTCGCTCGTAGAAGAAGTTCCACCGGAATTGCCACCACTTCTCAATAAAGCAATAATTATTATTAAGAGCACTGCACCGCCTACTATCCACATCCACGGCTGTATTGATGTGGTTCCTTGCTGAGTGGTTGAAGTAGTAGTGGAACTCGACGATGTGCTGCTACTGTCCTGTGCCAGTACAACGGCCTGAATGAGCGTAAACATGATCAAACTGAAAAAAGAAATATAAAATTTCCTGGTTAATAACTTTTGCATAATTTTTTTTTTA
>JBDTEK010000253.1:0-3254 GCA_039922575.1 Ginsengibacter sp. | reverse complement strand
AAATTAATTTTTTGAAGATCAATTTAATATTTTCATATTGACTTTCTAACACTTTTTTGTGGAAAATACAAGATATTTAGTTTACTTGAAAAAATTTATATTAATAATAATATCTTTTTTGTTGTGCATAGAGGCATTGCGTACCCAGCCAATAAACTATTTTTGGAGCAATGATGTTATTCATCTCAGTAAAGAAAAAGGCAATTACCAAACAAAAATTTTCGGCACGCAAAATGGGCTGCCTTCTTCTGAAATTACCTGCCTGGCGCAAGACAGCAAAGGGTTTTT
Organism: Ginsengibacter sp.; assembly: GCA_039922575.1. GTDB lineage: Bacteria > Bacteroidota > Bacteroidia > Chitinophagales > Chitinophagaceae > Ginsengibacter. The sequence goes on along the minus strand of JBDTEK010000253.1, from coordinate 2,966 downwards.
ATGGGTAGGTACTTCTGCAGGCCTGAGCCGTTTCGATGGCAATCAATTTAAAAGTTTTTTAAAAGCAGGTAATTATTTTACAGGGAAGAATTATAGTATTAAGGAAGATATCCTTCGCAATGTTTTATGGATTGCCTGTGACGCAGGGCTATGCTATTTAAAAAATGATAAATTATTTTTTGTAAAATTTCACGAAAATGATGTAACAACTTATGATATTTATCTTGACAAGCACAGTAATATGTGGGTTGCAACAGGTAAAGGACCGGCTTTTTTTACTCCAAAGATCATAAGTAATATTCTTTCTGATTCTGTCATTTCGCTCGCACCACTGATATTACCCCAATGGAATGATTTCGATCAAACAACCAAACATGCTTATAAAATTACCTGTAGCGATAAGGGTAACTTATATTTCTCGGCGCGCGGTTCTTTGTATTCATTTATTAATAAAAAGCTTGAAAGAATATGGAGTTCCTCTCACAATGAAAATAATAATAACAATGTAGTGGGCCTTTTACCTGGTAAAGGAGAAACGGTTTTTTTTGCAACCACTTATGAGGGTTTATTTGGAGTTGTGAAAAATACGATTTATAAAATTGTGAATGATAACGATGTAGCCGCATCTTTAACAGACCAGGAAGGGCAGCTTTATTATTTTACCGCCGGTGGCATTTATAAATTTTATTCTAAAGGCAACCATTTAGAAAAAATAAGCGAGGTGCCTGAAAATGTAAACCTGTGGCCTTCTTGTGTTTTGGTTGACAATGAAAATAATTTATGGATAGGAATGGGCAATAATTTGCTATATCAAAAACCGAGAATTTTCTATACTTACAACAATGGAACTAATGATATAACACCCGAATTGTACAGTGCTTGTCAATTAAAAAACACGAAATTACTTTTTGGTTCCAACAGGGGAAAGATTTATATAAAGGATGGATCATTTTTGAAAAATTACCTTTCTGCAAATGGCCGTGCAGTATCACTCTCAGAAATAAAAGCTATGTATGAAGACAGCAGGGGATGTCTTTGGATGGGGTCGGTTTACCAGGGAATTTCCATCTTAAAAAACAACAGGATAATAAACCTCACCCAGGCAGATGGCTTAAGTAGTAACAGTAATTATTTTTTTTATGAAGATTCTAATTACAATATTTATACAGGTGGCGATGGAGGGTTTTCAAAAATTAACTATGATCCGATATCGAATAAATTTTTGTTCAAAAACTTCTTTTTTAAGGTTGCCGGCGAAAATGTGGAAACATTTAAAAGCTGTATCGGTGGTCCTGACGGGACATTATGGTTAGCAGGGCAAGAGGGAATATTCCATTTTAAGAACGATACTTTAACCCGTTACGAAATAAATGGATTAATCAACCTTAGCGCCAGCGATATTAAAAAAGATGCATCCGGTAAGGTATGGATAACAACCAAGGGCGATGGCATTTGGCAGTGTTTTTTTGATGAAAAAAACTTACTTAAAGTAAATAAAATATTAACGGAAAAAGACGGGTTGCAATCGAATATTTATTTGAGTCTTGCCATTGACAGTAAAAATAATGTTTGGGCGGCAGGCTATGGTGGTATTACTTCTATTAAAGGAAATAGCCAAAATTTCAAAATTTTAAATTACTCCGCCGGAGACGGTTTTTTATCTTCAATCTACCAGTCCGTCCGGCTTTTGCATGCTGCTGATGATACTGTTTGGGTGGTTACTTCTGCCGGCCTCACTTCATTTTATGCGGGTGATTTTAAAATGGACAAAAAACTTTTGTTGAATTTTACAGATATTTTTTTGTTGGATACCACCTATAAAACTTCTTCCGTTTTAAAAAACGGATTTCATTCAGGCATTGCATTGCCTTATTATTTAGATGGTATTGAGTTTCAGTTTAAAGCTGTTTGCTTGTCTGATCCTCAAAGAATCAGATATTCATACAGGATGCTGGGACTGAAAGATACTGCATGGCTGGATTGGGTTGACAAAGAGATTGCTATTTATCAAAATTTATCCCCCGGAAAATATACTTTCCAGGTGAAAGCCTTGCTTAACAATAGTATTGAATCAAACGTAATCACGGTTTCCTTTATTATAAAAAAGCCCTTCTGGCTTTTGTGGTGGTTTATTTCGCTTACCGCTTTGATAATTGTGATTATCTTTTATCTTTTTATAAAAAAATGGAAAAAAAACATTCACACTAAAAATGAAGAAAGAATTAAAACACAACAATTAATTTCTGACACCTTACAATACAGACTGGAAGTAGAACAGGTAACTAATTATTTTGCCAATTCAATTAGCGCGAGTGAAACAGAAGACGATTTGCTTTGGGATGTAGCGAGGCAATGCATTTCTCAATTAAACTTTGAAGATTGTGTTATTTACTTAAAGGATAAGAAAACGAATAATATAGTTCAAAAAGCAGCGTGGGGGCCTAAAAGTATCCTGAATGGAGCGAATGAAATGTACCAGGGAAAAATCGTAAGCCCGCTTGAAATCCCCATTGGCAGTGGTATCGTGGGCCATGTAGCTACAACAGGAGTTGCTGAAATTGTTCCCGATGTAACGAAAGATATAAGATATATTGTTGACGATGCACAGAGGAATTCAGAAATTACTGTACCTATAATTTATGATAACAAAGTGCTGGGAGTTATTGACAGTGAAAGCGTTAAAACAAATTTTTATACACAACGCCATTTGCAAATCCTTACTTCTATTGCCTCACACTGTGCCGAACGCATTGTAAAATTAAGGGCTGATAAAAAGCTGCAAAAAAATAAAATTCAGCTATTACTAACCCAGCAAAAGCTTACAGAAGAAAAGTTGATCGCCTTGCGTAGCCAGATGAACCCGCATTTTATTTTTAATTCTTTAAACTCTATTCAGCAGTTTATATTAACGGGTGAAGTGGATAATGCCAATAAATACCTTTCACAATTTTCAAAACTGATACGAC
>JBDTEK010000252.1:0-7128 GCA_039922575.1 Ginsengibacter sp. | reverse complement strand
AACTGATGAGGAGCTTGAAAAGATTCGGCATTTCTATTCTGCTTTATCTGATATTACTAAAAAAGAAAATGAAAATAAAGTACACTCTATTGAAGAATCGGGATTAGAGATTGAGGAGAATATTGACGAAATAAAAAAGACAAATAAAAAAGACAAATAAAAAATAAAAAAACAACAGTATGAAAAAATTCAATGTAAGTTCCGTAATTGCTCTGCTCGTTTTTATGAGTATTTTTCTAAGTAGTTGTGCAGCTATTGCCGGTATTTTTAAAGCGGGTGTGTGGGTTGGTGTAATAGTAGTAGTAGTTATCATACTAATTATTTTTTGGCTCATAAGCAAGGCCGGTAAAAAATAAGTAATCGGAATTAATGGCCTATATTTAAACCTAATTCCGCATTGGAAATGATGAAAAATTTTTTTGATAAAATCGCGAATCGGACAAGAATTGGATTTCTGGCGGCTTTTTTTCTTTTACTTGTGGCCTACATTCTTACTTTCATTTCAACACAAAAGGTGTTTACACAGGATTATTGGATAAACCATACCAATGAAGTAATTCATAGTCTTGATAATGTGGTTGGGTTTATTAATAAAGGTGAGGCAATATACAGGGGTTACATTATTACAGGAGATGTAAATCAGCTTGCCCGTTATGACAAAAGTATCATAAGTACAGATAGCTGTTTAGCTACGCTTGACAGTTTAATTGAGGATGGTACTCATCAGCAGAAAAATTTGGATACCCTTCACCAATTAATAGTTGATAAGTTTACAAGAGTTAAAAGAATTATTTATACTTTTTCCGCTGCGCGTAAAATGACGCCCGAATTATTAGAAGGAAATAAAGAAGGTACTATCAGGTCAACAGATATTGAGGCCCACGTGAAAAAAATGCAGGAAGAAGAGCGCGGGCAATGGCTCAATAGATCAGAAGAGGCCTCCAAATATAATAACCTGGTTAGGGTTTTAAATGTCATTTCTATAATAATCGCTATTTTACTGACCATTTATTCTATTATAATTTTTAATAAAGAAAATAAGGGCAAAGAAGAGCAATCAAAAAAGGCGAAAGACTTTCAGGCGCAGTTGGAAAAAAGGGTAGAGCAGCTTGCCGATCTAAACAAGGAACTTATCAATTTAAGAAGCCTTGAAAAATATGCGGTTACAGGAAGAATAGCGCGCACAATTGCGCATGAAGTTCGAAATCCGCTAACTAATATTAATCTTTCAATAGAACAACTCCGGACGGAAGTGCCAAAATCGGAAACCACCGGGTTGTTTTTTGATATGGTGGTGAGAAATTCTGAACGTATTAATAACCTGGTAAGCGATTTATTAAATACAACCCGGGTTGCTGATTTGAATTTTTCTAAAACATCTATTAACGAAGTGCTGGATAGCGCTATTGATTTTGCTGCCGATAGAATTGAATTAAAACAAATAAAAGTAGTCAAGAATTATGATGATAATATTTGCGGAATCTTAGTAGATATTCAAAAAATAAAAGTGGCATTTTTAAATATAATTGTAAATGCCATTGAAGCGATGGATGATGGAGGCATTTTGACAATAAGCACGGAGAATATAAATAATAAATGTGTTTCTAAAATAAAAGATAATGGCAAGGGGATGACCAGGGAACAATTAGGTAGATTATTTGAACCTTATTTTACTACCAAAGAAAAAGGGAATGGTCTGGGCCTTGCCAATTCGCAAAATATAATACTGGGGCACAATGGAAGTATAAGTGCGGAAAGCGAGCCAGGTATAGGAACTACCTTTACAATTATATTTGATTTTACTTAAATACCTTTTGTTTCTTTTTTATCAAAACGGTATTTAGATATTTTTCTTATCGTTTTATAAATCTTCGATTTTTTTGAGTAAGTGGTATCATCGCCCATTAAAATTCCCCATGGTTTTAAAGAGTCCACCTGATCGCAAATGATCTTAATAAATGCTACAGCGGGCACTGACAAAAAAAGACCTGAAATGCCCGTTAAAGCCCCACCTATTATGACTCCCAAAATAGAAATAAGGGCGTTTATACGTAACCGTGAGGCCACAATGCGCGGCATTAAAATATTTACATCTATTATATGAATGCTATAAAATATAATAATGATCCATACAATATCACTTGTGTTGTCTGAAGTAGTTAATGTTACTAAAACTGTAAAGAGAGTTGCGGTAAACATACCAATGTAGGGAATGATGTTTAGCACCGCCGCGAGGACTCCAAAAAAAATTGCATATCTTATTCCAAGTATCATAAGGCCAATCGAATTGGCAGAGGCTATTATGAGCATTTCTATTACGATTCCTACCATATAACTACGGATCATCAACTTAGATTTATCAATAACGTTTTGAACATCATTGCCGTATTCTTTTCTGAAAATTGAAAATAAAAAATTTCTGATATGCAACCGGTAAAACAATAAGAGGAAAGTATAAATAGGCATTAAAATAAAAAGAAGAATTACTTCCGTTATAGAAAAAAATGTGCGGCTTAAATAGCCGGTTCCGCTGGCTTTCAATTTATCTGCCTGTTCAGTAATATAAGTATTTTGTTCAGTGAATGAAATGTTTAATTTATTCTTTACCCAGGTTTGAATGGAAAGAAAATGTTCATTTAAATGTTGTTTTATGGAAGGCACATCCTGCACAAAGCTGGCGATCTGGCTGCTTAAAAAATAAATAATTCCGGCAATAAAGCTAATTGCCAACAAAAGTGCGATACCGATAGAAAGGACTTTTCCTATTTTTTTTCTTTCCAGAAAGCTAACCACCGGCAATAGAAGAACCGAGAGTAACATTGCAAAAGCGAAGGGGATTAAAATATTTTGAGCAATGTTTATAAAAAAACAAATAAAAAAGATAACCAGGAATTGGAAACCTAATTTTACGTACAACGGCGATTCGTTATTGATGATCATTCAGATGAAAATTATAGTATAAAAATCCCTCATCCAATTTAATGAATGAGGGTATATTTTTTAAACTGAATAGAAAGCTAAAGGCTCTGAATCCATCTGATTACATCGTCCTTTGTTTTACCCAGTTTTTGTTGAAGCTTTCCCACCAATTCATCGTCTTTACCTTCTTCATATTTCAAATCATCATCGGTAAGATCGGCGTAGGCCTGCTTCATTTTTCCCTTTGTTTCATTCCAGTTTCCTTTTAGTTTTAATTTCCAGTCGTCCATAATATAAATTTTATTGGTTAAAAAAAATTAAGTAGCCCTGTTAATTACTTTTAGTAAAATTGCTATAATGGCAATGATTAGTAAAATGTGAATCAGGCCACCCGCGTGCCATACAAAGAAGCCCAGCAGCCAACCTATAATTAGGATTACTGCTATTACATACAATAAGTTTCCCATTCTTTTTAAGATTTAAGTGAATAATTGAATTTAAAAAAAATTAAGTAGCCCTGTTTATTACTTTTAAAATAATAGCGATAATTGCAATTACCAGAAGTATGTGTATAATACCTCCTGTGTAAAAGCCTCCGAGGAATGTAATAGCCCAGATTATTATCAGTACTACTGCGATGACATACAATAAGTTTCCCATTTTGATTGAAGTTTTTTGAATGAAAAATAATTTTGAACAATGAACTAACAATATAAAACTTTGCCAAAAAGGATTTCGATTTAAGAATTTAAGCTACTACTATTAAATGTCGCTAAAAAAATTATTTTTAATCATTATTTTTTGATTTCATGTGGAAATCCATCTACGAAATGAGTATTTTGATAATATAATTCCCGTTAAATAATTTTTGATTATGAACTCCGATTCTAAGCTTAGACTTCACCTAAAGAGTAAAAACCAATTATTGATTGCATTGAAATTTTGATTGATAGCATTAAGGGATTTTTACGCTGGAATTCCTTCAAATTTGCAGGATCGAGGTAAATACGAATCTTAAACTTAAAAAGGAATTAGCCCATTAACTTTAATTATAGGTGGTTTTATCTATTTTGCGTTGATTCAACAAATAGATTTTAGTGAAATTATTTTTATATACTAAGCAGGTATTCAAAGAATTTTCTTCTGACAACATTTTTAAGTACAGTGCCTCACTGGCCTATTACACTGTATTTTCAATCGCTCCTTTACTGGTAATTGTAATTACTTTGTCAGGTTTCTTTTTTGGAAAAGAAGCCGTTCAGGGACAGGTTTATGAGCAGTTGAACGATCTTGTCGGAAGTGTGGCAGCTATTCAAATACAGGACACCATAAAAAATATCCATCTTACGGGGAATAATTTTTTTGCAAGCGTGGTAAGTATTGTAATATTATTTATCGGCGCTACAAGTATTTTTGGAGAAGTGCAGGATTCGCTTAATAAAATATGGGGGTTAAGAATAAAGGCAAGAAAAGTCTGGTGGAAGCTTTTCTTAAACAGGCTGCTTTCTTTTACTTTAATTGTAAGTATCGGTTTTATAATGATCGTTTCGCTGGTTTTAAATGCTTTGGTGGCCGCATTTGGGCGATTTATCGGGAAGTATATTTCAACTTACAGCCTTTATTTCATAGAAGTTACAGAGGCGATTCTTTCATTTATTGTAGCCGCATTCTTATTTTCCTTAATGTTTAAAGTTTTGCCCGATGCTAAAATTAAGTGGAAAGATGTTTTGATCGGAGGCATTGTAACTGCGATATTTTTTACTATTGGAAAATTAGGAATTGGTTTTTATTTAGGACAAAGTAATTTAACTTCACTATATGGAGCGGCGGGCTCTATTATAATATTTATGATTTGGGTTTATTATAGTTCTATTATTTTATACCTTGGCGCTGAGTTTACAAAAGTATATGCTAAATTGTACGGGGGTAAAATATTACCAAGCGAATATGCAGAATGGATAGAAATTGAGCAAAAAACAGTTGCGTCGCCACAATTAAAAAACAAAGATTTATCTTAACTTTGGAATATTGTTACTAAAACTATGAAAAAGAAAATACTAATTATTGATGACGATTTTGACATGTGCACATTGTTGAGCCGCTTTCTTGAGAAAAAAGGCTATGAAACAGATATAGCTCATAACGCAGCTAAAGGCATTGCAAAATTCAATGAAGAAAGTTTTGATATTGTGCTTTGCGATTTTCGCCTGGGCGATAAGGATGGCAAAGATGTTCTTCTAAAAATAAAAGAAGCAAGCGCAAAAACAATCGTAATCATCATCACCGGTTATTCTGATATTAAAACTGCCGTGGACGTTATTAAATTAGGCGCTTTTGATTATATCACCAAACCGTTAATTCCCGATGAAGTAATTAATGTAATTGAAAAAGCATTGGCTGCACCATCAACAGAAGCGCTTACTCCTTCAGTAAATGCGAATGTGCCGAAACATAAAAAGCCTTATGTAATTTCTGCAAATAAGGAATACCTGGTAGGTCAGGATGGGGAAACCGCTAAAGTGTACAGGCAAATAGAAATAGTAGCTCAAACCAATTACAGCATTATTTTATATGGCGAAAGCGGTACAGGTAAAGAAGTAATTGCCAAAACCATTCATGAAAGCAGCAACAGAAAAAATAAACCATTTATAGCAATGGATTGTGGAACGCTGTCTAAAGAGCTTGCGGGCAGTGAGCTTTTCGGCCATGTAAAGGGTGCGTTTACCGGTGCCATCAATGATAAGGAAGGCCACTTTGAACTTGCCAATGGAGGCACCTTATTTTTAGATGAAGTATCCAACCTGTCAAAAGATGTACAGGCGTCCTTACTTCGGGTGATTCAGGAAAGGAAATTTAAACGGGTAGGTGGCACAAAAGAAATGGATGTTGATGTAAGGATTATTGTTGCATCTAATGAAAACCTGCAGGAAGCATATAAAATGGGAAAATTTCGGGAAGACCTTTATCACCGCTTCAATGAGTTTTCTATTAACCTTCCTGCATTGAGAGAAAGACGCGGCGACATTCCCCTTTTTGCACAGTTTTTTCTTGATAAAACAAATGAAGAATTGCAAAAAGATATAGAAGGATATGAAGAAGATGTGGAAGAAATGTTTATGAAGTACGCGTGGCCGGGAAATTTAAGAGAATTTAGAAACGTAGTGAGACGTGCTGTTTTGCTTACTTCATCAGGCAAAATAAATTCAAAAGTATTACCCTGGGAAATTACCCAATCGCTTTCGCAAAATAATTTTCAGTTAAATGGGCATGAAGAAAATTTACTGAATTCTGCTGAATCACGGTTTAAAGAAACAGATCTGAAAGATGCGGCGGCAAAAGCAGAGTACGATACTATTATGAATGTACTAAAGGAAGTGAATTTTAATAAGACCAAAGCTGCAGAAATATTGAAGATTGACAGGAAAACTTTATATAATAAAATCAAGATTTACGAGTCGCTTTAGCAAAAATTTAAAAGGCGTATATCTCGGGAGGTTTTAGAATAGTTGAGTTGGTTGCGATTAGTTAGAATAGTTTAGAGAACGTGGAAAGATATATTGATTGAATCTTGTTTTTGTCAAAGTTATTTTTGAATGCCGGTAATTTACCGGCATTTTATTTAGATACAAAATTTGTCATTTTAGTTTAAAACAAAGTAATCAATAAAAAAGTTTATGTGTTAGCAAAAAACTCCAATGAATACAATAAGTTCACTTTTGGAAAAATTGCGCGTAAAAACAGGATAATTACTAATTTAACTCCTATACATTTCTGCAATTGATTCTTTATTTTTTTCCATAATTACTTTCCGTTTCAGGCTTTGTTTGGGAGTCATTTCACCCGTTTCTATGCTCCACTCATTTGGCAGCAACTCAAATTTCTTTATTTGTTCCACATGGTTGAATTGTTGATTATATTTTTCTATTTCTTTTTTATAAAGCGCATGTATCAGTGGATTAGAAACCATTTCACTTTTGCTTGTGCTTTCAATATTTTGTTGCTTACACCAGTTGGTTAAATAATTGAAAGCGGGAACAATTAAGGCAGAGACAAATTTTTCTCCGGCGCCTATAACCATCATGTTTTCTATATATGGCGATTCTTTCATCTTGTTTTCAATAGCCACCGGCGCTACATATTTACCTCCGCTTGTCTTAAACATTTCTTTTTTCCTATCAGTTATTTTAAGAAATTTTCCGTCCACAAGCA